>CAXGXL010000473.1:0-3729 GCA_964013555.1 uncultured bacterium | reverse complement strand
ACTTCAACGCTGAAGCCCGCAAAGTGACGGCGGACCAGCTCGTCGAAACGCTTTTGCGAACATTCGTTCTCTAAATGAACCAATCCGCTGCCCACACCTTGTCTCAGCTTTCGCCCGAAGTTCTCAGGGAAATAGAGAACCTGCAATTAGCGGCACGGGAAACTGCTTCCGGCATAATGGCTGGTGTTCACCGCTCATTGCGACGGGGAACTTCAGTAGAATTCAGCGAACACAAACTCTATTCACCCGGCGATGATATTCGGCATATTGACTGGAGTGCCTATGCAAAAACCGATCGCTTCCATGTCAAACAATTCGAAGACGAAACCAACCTTAGAATAGAACTCTTGATCGACCATAGCGGCTCTATGGGCTTCAAAAACGGCGGTAGCGTCTCTAAGCTCCGTTACGCCAATACGCTAGCCGCTGCTATATCTTACCTAACGCTACGACAGGGAGATTCGACAGGCCTCGTAACCTTCGCCAATACTGTTACCGCTGAATTGCCGCCTCGCTCCCACAGCTCCCATCTCTTGGAAATTCTCGCACTCCTTGCTCAACTCTCTCCTGCAGCGGAGACCGGAGTCGGCCCCTGCCTAGAGCGGTTTGCACAAACCCGCAGAAAACGTACCATCGCCATTCTCTTCTCTGATCTCTTAGATCCCAACCCTGAACTGCCAACACTTTTCCGACAGCTCATCGCCTGTAAACATGAAGTAGCCCTCCTACATATTCTGGACCCGGCCGAGCTTGACTTTCCCTACGATAATCCAGCGCAATTCCAATCCATGGAAGATGAACGAAATCTATTTATTCACCCCAGAATACTCAAAAACTCCTACCAGCGAGAAATGAAACAATTTTTGGAGAAAACGAATAACCTTCTGCGCACAGCAGGCGTGGACTACCACTTAATAACAACCGACACAGCCCCCCAAAGTGCATTGGCGAACTTTCTCAGAGCCCGAGTCTCAAAAAGCTAAGCCTTGTGTGAACGGCTTTTACAGGGCCTAAGACACCGAAATACTACTCGGTTGGACTAGCGAGGCACCACATAAATTTCAGGTTGGGCTACGCTAACAATTCTACTTCCGTCAAAACCGACCCCACCTGTGACGAGCACATCTCCACCGATTAGCTCACTAAGCACCGCCCCTGCACGAGCGTGACTCAAACTTCCCCTCGTCGGGGTCGCCGAAATTTGGCACGACTCAAGATCGGCCACATTCAAAATTTCTGCTGTTTTCAGAATGGTTCCACTTTGATCCAACCCACCAATAACCAGCAGCCCATCTTCAACTTCGTGAGCGCTAGAATATCCTCTGGAGTTATTCATGGCCATCTCAGTTCCGGTGCACAGGCCTGCACTCGATTCCAGATCCGAACGATTGATCCCAAAAAGCTCAATGGATGCAATACCTTGCCCCATTTCAGGTCTTGTCGGCGTATCCGCAAATCCCCCCGCAATCAACAACGCCTCCGCATTTCCCACCAGCGCGCCCACGGCGTGGGTTCGAGCTTGAGCCAGCCTGCCGCTGGCCAGCACACTCAAAGTATCCCCCGCAGTCAAAAATTCAACACTATCCAAGGCTCCATTCTCACTGTGTCCCCCCAGGACCGCAACCGTCGACGCGGCAATACGAATCGCCACGTGGTTATAACGAGCATTCGAGAGAGTCGGTCCCGCAACACTTGTGTTCGTCGCCGGATCAAAAATCTCGGACGATGCCAGGGCATTTCCCTCAAACCGACCGCCAATAATCAAAACACGGCCATCAGCCAACTTGGTGGCGGTATGATAAGCCCTCGCCGCCAACATCTTCACGGGTGTCTTAAAGTCACCAGCTCTAGAATCAAATAAATGAGCTACCACCCAGGTTTGCTCGTCCGGGTCACCGTCACTGGCAGTCGAATAAAATAAGCCCCCAACCAAAAGCACTCGCCCATCGTCTAATGCACTCGCGGTGTGGCCTCGGCGCATCCATGCCATTGGCTCCGCTTGTCGAAACACACCTGCTATGGGGTCATACAATTCAGTGGTTTCCCAGTAGGTTGTGGTATCTACATTTTGCCGAACTCCTCCAGCAAGAAAAACCCTACCATCCCCCAACGCTGTTGCACTATGCTCGTGCCGCTCAGCGATTAGCAATGAACATTCATTGGGGCTGGCATTAACTGTGGTATTAAAAAAAGTGTCGGTTTTTCCCAACACGAGGTTCATCTTTGTCGTACCGGAACCAGAATCCAGTTGGGCAAAGTCAACGACACCCACCGTTGAAGCGGCTACCACGTCGCCCGGATCACCAGACTCGTCGGAATCCCTAGCGACGACCGACACCAGAGCGTCACTCAGAAGAGAGAGGCTTGGTAATTCTCCGCGTCTGTCCCCTGCCTTCCAAATCGCTCCACTCCTCACGCCCGCATTGGACTGGGATGAAATATCGACGCCGATGTGCTCCACTGACGACAAAATCGATTGATTGCACGGATCGTTAATAGACAAACTTACATCTAGGCTATTTTCACAAGCCCCCAGTGCCAAAACCAAAACTAAGAAGATGCTGGGACACTTTTTCATCTTTACCACTCCGCATTCACAGAAATACTTGTAGGCTCCCCATCTTTAAGAAAAAAGAACCAGGTTGCGCCGCCAGCAATAGCCAATCCGGCGACACCAAGAGTGGACCAAAACCACCATTTCTCCGTTACCGGAGTCTCATATTCCGCCTCTGCCCCTAAGTCCCCTCTTAGCGCCATTTCAGAACGGTCTTTAGCGGCAACTCTGCCCGCCGCTCGCTCTGAATCGCGCCAAAGTTCAGAATCTTCCAAGTCACCGCGGCTGCCGACTGCTACTGGGCCTCGCCGATTTTGTTGTTGTCCTGCTCGTTTGGGCCCCGCGGTTGCACGAGAGAGCGGTTGCCTCTTAGGTTCCACCGCCCCTTCTCCAGAACCTACTCTACTATCAAGCGAGCTTGGACTATCTTCCCCCTTCGCAACCAGGGGCTTTCGCTGGTTTCTCCCCGAACCGGACGTAAGCGGAGTTAATTCTGGCAGTTCCGGTTCATAAAAACCGGCTGAACGAATCACTTGCTCCGGCTCTTGTTTCACTCCCTGCCCCATTGGTTTGCTCTGAATAAACCCAGTCGGCGCATCATTCAAAAGTGGTACAAAATTAACCAAAGCACCCTCGAGTTCTTTGACCAACGCATTCGCCTCAATTGAAGCGGAGAGTAAGTCTACATCAGGAGAGAGCGTGTTTAGTCGCATCCATTCGCCCGTAGCCACATTCCCAAGAAATCCTCCAACAATGTACAGGCCCAATCCACGCCCAATACTCAAGGCGAGAACAAATTTAGCCCGCTTTTGCTGTCCCTCCCGCAACAAGAACCGACTCAATTGCGGATCCAGTCTATTATTTTCCACAGCCCCTTTGGCAGTGAAACTATCGCTGGACCGGGCCTTACCAAACAATGCCTCGATCTCGCGTCGACTATTGGCGCTAACCGACACTACCTGTCCCCATGCCCTGCCTTTGGGAGGACGCACGACTAAGTGATTATCTCCAGGAAAAACTCTTGCTATCTCCACCGGGGCTTTTCCCAGTGATTTCCCATTCAAGAAAACCATCGCGTCGGAACGATCCGAAGTCACCAAGAGTTTTCCGAACTCTCCCTCCAAAAGGCGCGATCGAGTTTTTTCAAACAAACGAACGAAAAGCGGTGGATATTG
>CAXGXL010000472.1:0-3729 GCA_964013555.1 uncultured bacterium | reverse complement strand
CTTCATAGAGGCAAAAGATCCGGTGCGAAACTTAACCCGGCCGGGGTTCTCGGTTCCGCTTGCGACTACATAGCAGCCCATTTCACCTCGAGCACTCTCAACGCAAGCATAGCCTGATTTGCCCTTCGGGGGCTTTAACTTTTTAGGGAGCTTTGCGTTCACTGGACCTTCTGGGATTCCTTCAATTGCTTGACGAAGAATTCGGACAGATTGACGAATTTCTTCGATGCGGACGGCAAACCGGTCGTAACAATCGCCGACGGTTCCTTTGACGCCTTTTCCAACGGGGACATCAAAATCAAATTCGTTGTAGACTGAATAGGGCATATCACGGCGCAAATCCCAATCAACGCCACTTGCCCTCAGGTTTCCACCAACGAGTCCGTAATTAATGGCTTCTTCTGCAGACACGGGCACCAAATTTCCCAATCGCTGAATGAATATCTCGTTGCCGCTGATGAGCCGGTCGAATTCTTCGATGATAGGTTCTAGATGATCTAAGAATTCGAGTACCTCTTTATCGAAGCCAATGGGTAAATCGCCCATGACTCCACCGATGCGGTGATAATTGTAGGTTAAACGAGCACCGCAGAGTTTTTCTGTCAGGTCGTTGATTGTTTCTCGCTCTCGAACCCAGTGGGTAAACGGGGTGAATGCTCCTAGATCCATGACCATGGTGCCAGTTCCGATGAAGTGGCTGGCGATGCGGCACAGTTCACAGGAAATTACTCGGCAGTACTCACCGCGTCGCGGGACTTCTACTTCGAGAATTTTCTCGACGGCCTTGGCGTAAACTTCGTTAGCGAACATAGCGGCAACGTAGTCAACTCGATCGGTATAGGGCATAAAACCTGGGTAAGTTACCAGCTCACCTATTTTCTCTATGCCGCGGTGAAGGTAGCCGACCTCGGAGAGGGCTCGGTCAATCACCTCGCCGTCGGTTTCAACGAGGAAATTGATAACGCCGTGGGTTGCCGGGTGTTGGGGGCCCATATTGAGGAGCATCTTACCTTCATCAAAGGGGGCTGGCTCTAGATTTGCGATCGGTGACATGACTACTCCTCGCTTGACTCAGCGGTTTTGGGGGCATCGGAGGGAGAATTGTCTGATGACTCTGCGGTCTTTTTTTCTTTGGCTTTAGCTACCAGGTCATCGAGTGCCTTAAACTGGTCTAGAGGATCCGGACGGTAGTGATCGATATCGTGGTATTCTTCTGGGTATTCGTAATTCTTAAGGAGGGGATGGCCATCCCAATCCTCGGGTAGGAGAAGGCGGCGCATATCCGGGTGCCCAAGAAATTGGAATCCGAAGAGGTCGAATTGTTCGCGCTCATGCCAATCAGCGGCTTTCCAGTGCGGCTCGACAGTTGGTACTTCGGTATCGTCGTAGGCCATTCGAAGCTTGAGGGTGAGGCTTATTCGGTGTTTGTAGCTGAATAGATGGTAGACCAGTTCAAGTTCTTCTTCTGTATCTACTCCGCTGATGCTGCGCAGAAAGTCGAACTCTAATCCGGGCTCAGACTTTAGGTAACCGCAAACATCGGCGATGGAGGATTTACCAATGACAATGAAGGGATCGGGATTGTCAGTCACCAATTCAGTAATACTCTCACCGAATTTTCCTTTTAGGTTTTCGTAAATGCCGGCTGCATCCATGAGCACTAGCCCTTTCTATTAAATGCCCGCAACGTTCGCTTTGCTACAATGGTCAATGGAACGTGTGTTTATTACTGCACCGTCGAGAACTCAATCGACGGTTCTTCCATCTGCAAGGCGCTTAACCCAATGTAGGTCGCCCTTTCGCCACACGTATGCCAAACCCAATAGTAGAATTAGGAGGAAAACGAAGAGCTCAATAATAGCAATTGCTGCGTTTCCTGATTCCAAGAAGCTCTTGAAAACAGTCGCTATAGGAAAGACAAATGCGATTTCAACATCGAAAATTAGAAAGATGAGTGCTACAAGGTAGAAACGAGGATTGAATTGAATCCATGCTCCACCAATGGGGCGTTCGCCACATTCATAGATCTCATTCTTATCCGCATAAGGATTGTCTGGTCTAAAGAACTTGCCCAAGACGAGGTTGGCAAAGACGAAGCCGAACCCCACCAGGAAAAACATTAAAACAACGCCAAGATTGAATGCCATAATAGGGGTCGTTTAAGACTTCGATGGGGTCTGTGTCAAGCCAATCGAAGGCTCAATAAAACTGGGCTTGTTGACAAGGATGAGGCGATGGAAGCAATGTCTGCAATAGGGACTGGAATTAGAGTGATTGGACAACTCAATAATGATGTATTGCCGGCGCAAATTTCTCGTTTTTGGCCACCGTGGAGCATCGCAGGGCTTGCCTGAAAATACCTTAGAGGCTTTTGAACTCGCGCTTAAGGAGGGGGCTGATGCTATCGAAACCGATTTGAGGCGGACCTTGGATGGCAAGTTTGTTCTCGCGCACGACGCTACGGGCGATCGCATGTGCGGTCAGAATCAGCGGGTTTGTTCAACCAGCTGGGAGGAGCTATCTCGCTGGAACGCTGGAGCTCGTTTTTTGGGAAGCCAATCTGGCGCTCAGGTGTTTCGGATTCCGTTGTTGCGTGAAGCTTTGTCGGCATTTCCGAGTGTGCAATTCAATATTGATATCAAAGAAAGAGGTCAGGAGCCTTTTTTACCGGATTTAATTCAAGAGATTCGGGAGGTGGGCGCAGAAAATAGAGTTTTGCTGACGAGTTTTCATTCCCGTATTGTAGGGGAACTAAGGCGTTTGGGGTACCGTGGTGAACTGGGCATGGGGCTGGCAGACGTTGGGCGGCTTAGGCTCTTACCTGCTAGCTATTGGCGAGCTTGGGGGCCGAAATGCCATCGGGTCCAGATTCCTGTTGCCTACGGTCTCCTTCGCCTGGATTCGAAGCGTTTTATAGCGAAGTGTCATGGTCTTGGGTTGAAAATCGATTATTGGGTGATCAATGATCCTTTAGAGGCAAAGCGATTGTTTGAGTTAGGAGCTGACGGCATTATGTCTGATGTGCCTGGAATTATTCGAGCATCTCAAGGAAAGTGGTAGCGGTGAACAAAGCGAGGACGAAACCAATATTTGGAGTTTGGAGCGCTCCTTTGGAATATCTCTACGCTTGCGTCACGCTGCTACGGCGTTGGCTCTATGATAAGGGTTGGCTTTCGCACTACGAGCCTTCATTGATGACCATTTCTGTTGGGGGCCTGGAGGCAGGAGGCAGTGGAAAGACTCCGGTCACAGCATTTTTACTCAAGAAGTTGATGGCCAATTCCCGGTATCCAGGGCTTTTGAGTAGGGGGTACGGGCGCAAAAGCAAGGGGCTTTTTGTGCGAATGCCTGGAGACGAGGTTCGTCCGGAGCAAATGGGTGATGAGCCGGCGATGTTGGTTACGAACGGTTTGGACTTGCCGGTGGCGGTCTGTGCAAAGCGCTCGGTAGGAGCCATGGCTTTGACGAATAATGGGGTGGATACATTGGTCCTCGATGATGGGTTTGCTCATCGAGCTTTGAGGCGCCACGTGGATATTGTTGTGCTTCGCGGTGAGGCTCCCCTGGGCAATGGCCATTTGTTACCAAGGGGTTCCTTGCGCGAGCCACGCTCAAGTCTGAGGCGCGCCCATATTTTATGGTTCCACTTCAAAAATGGGGTAGTTCATGAGTTGCCTGATTGGGTGGCGAGAGAATTCCCTCAAAAACCTACGGTGGTCAGTCGTGCCT
>CAXGXL010000471.1:0-3731 GCA_964013555.1 uncultured bacterium | reverse complement strand
GGCCCGCCTCACTGCCAACAAAATACGGTATAATTCAAGCATAGAGGTGCTTAGGCGCAAGCTAGGGCTAATCAAATATGCCGCTAGCGAAAGGAGCTAAGGAATGAACTTTTTCTCAGCGATGGAAATTATCTCGTCCGGCCTGACCGCGGAACGAGTGCGAATGAACGTAACGGCGTCTAATCTTGCAAATGCAGAAACGACGCGGACCAAAGCCGGCGGTCCCTACCGGCGTAGAGATCCCGTTTTTGAGGCGACGAATCTTCAGAAGACCGGGGGATTTCAATCGCAGCTAGAGCAGGCAGTTAAGGGCGTTGCGGTGACGGAGGTGGTTGAGGACACCGCACCACCGCGCCGAATTTTCGACCCAGGTCATCCTGATGCGAGGGAAGATGGCTACGTTGAACTGCCCAATATCAATATGGTGGAAGAAATGGTCAACATGATGATGGCTGCTCGGTCCTACGAAGCAGGCGTTTCTGCCATGCAGTCAGTCGTAGATATGGCTCAGCGCGCCCTTTCGTTGGGCAAATAGGTTAGGGGGATAAAATGTCGATTAGTAGCCTCAAGCAAATTGAACTGCAATTAGAGCGGGGAGTTAGCCCTGAGAGTAAAGTAGTTAAAACTGCAACGCAAAGCGCCTTTGGAGAAGCGCTTGCTCGGGCTGGCGCAGCTGTCGCTGAGCCGCATAGCCACGCCGCATCTGCGGTGGAGCAATTTGAGAATGGCAGCGGGAGCGTCCACGAGACACTTTTGGCGCTCGAAAAAGCCGATATCTCGTTGAAGTATATGATGAACGTACGAAATAAACTTCTCGATGCCTATCGAGAAGTCATGCAGATGGGTGCGTAAAACATGGCTGAGATGAATTCATTTCTGCAACAGGTGTTGACGGTTTGGTCCCAATGGTCGTTTGGACGACGCCTATTTGTGGCAGGCGGTGCCGTGCTCGGTATTGCCGGCTTTTTAGCAGTAGTCTCCTTAGGCAATAGAGTCGATTACGCCCCTTTGATGACGAATGTAGAACCGGAAGATGCTGCCCAAATCACAGAATCGTTGAGTTCGATGAGGGTACCATTTCGTCTTGCCCACAATGGGGGAACGATCTTGATTCCATCCAAAGAGATACACAACGTTCGGATGAAGTTGGCAGGGGAGGGGCTCCCAAGAGGCGGAGGTGTTGGGTTTGAGATTTTTGATGACCCAGGATTTGGTATGAGTCGGTTTGCCGAGCAACTCAATTACAGAAGAGCCTTAGAGGGCGAGTTGCGTAGAACCATAAAAACCGTCGGCGCCGTAAAGGAGGCACGCGTGCATATTGTGTTACCTAAGCGTCGACTATTTCGCGAAAAGGAGCAAAGCGCCTCCGCTTCGGTAACAGTCGATATGCGCAAAGGTAGGCGCCTATCTGAAGAGCAAGTTGCCGCTATAGTTCACTTGGTGTCTTCAAGCGTGGAAGGGCTTACTCCGGAGGAAATTACGCTGGTGGACTCTACGGGGAAGGTGCTGGCCAAAGGTGGTGATGGAATGGTCTCGCTCAATAACGGGTTCGAGCACCAACGCCGGGTAGAACGTGATTTGGAGAGTAGGGCTATTGAGATACTTGAGCGGGTGGTCGGTGTGGGCCGGGTATCGGCCCAAGTGAACACTGAATTTGATTTCACTCAGAGCGAGAACACAGAGGAACGGTATGACCCAGAAATAGTCGCCGTTCGAAGCGAGCAAGTCAATGACGAGAAACGTAGTGAAGCCCTTCAGCTGCCCGAGGGGATTCCGGGAGCTCGTTCGAACCTCTTGCCTGACGCAGAGGGTGAAGAGGCGGAAAACACCAATGTCAATACCAAACGGTCGACCATACGAAATTACGAAATCACCAAAAACACAAAGCGCGAGCTAAACGAGGTCGCGAGATTGAAACGCTTATCGGTAGCCGTGCTGGTGGATGGCGTAAGGACACCAGACCCTGCCAATGAGGGTCAAGAGATTTACTCAGAAAGAACGCCGGAAGAAATCGAAAAATTGAGAGCCTTGGTACAGAGTGCGGTCGGCTTTAATGCAGAACGCGGTGACCAGGTGACCTTAGAGTCAATGCCGTTTTCGCCGATTAGCGAACTTAATGAAGTGGCGGCTGTCTTTGGGGGAGTCGAATCGAAGGGAGTTGTTGAGGAATACTGGCGGCCGGTCAGCGCGGTCCTCTTTTTGCTGCTTTTGGTTGGAGTCCTTCTTACAACCCGCCGTTTGACCGATGGCACTACTCAGATTCTAGAAGCGCCTAAATCAGTGCGCGAATTAGAGGAGGCTCTTCGCGGTGGAAGTGGTGTCGTTGGCGACAATGTACAAGCATTACCGAAAATCAGGCCCGAACCTGAAAAGGCGGCGGCCGTAATTAAAGGCTGGCTATCAGAGGGATAAAACGATGGCGAATGACGAAGACAATAATCAGGAACCACAACCGGAAAAGAAATCCCGTAAATTTCTCAAGGGGAAAGATCTAGCCACCGTACCACAAAAAGAAATAGAAATAGACGGCCCGACGAAATCCGCATTGTGGCTTTTGAGTATAGAAGAAGACCTCGCGGTCGAGATAATGGGCAGTTTAGCGCCAGAGGAAATTACGGCAATTTATGACGCGGTCCAAGAGATCGGCCGAACGACGCCTGCTCAACTGGCGAAAATCCACAAGGAGTTTAATCAGATTCTTGCTCTTGATCCTATGCATCTTCAAGGCGGGCAAGACTACCTGGGCAAAATTGCGTCGACTGCCCTGGGTGCCGATAGGGCTTTCGAAGTTTTAGGCATTGGTGTGCGCAAGGTAGAAGCGGGGAAGGGGCTAGATGCCGCAGATATTGATGCCCTCAGTGGCATTTTAAGAGGCGAACACCCGCAGATTGCCGCCGCGGTTCTGGCGAGCGTGAATACCGAACGTTCGGCGGAACTCTTAAAGCGATTTCCGGAGAAGATAAAACGGGATGTGCTCCTGAGGGTGGCGAGGTTATCAAGCGTACCTCGGGCCGTTTTAGCAGAAGCCGAACGGCTTTTGTCCGCAGGACTGCCTTCCAGTCCGGAGTCTCACTCGGAGATTGACGGTATCCGTACAGCAGCTCAGTTGCTTAACCACTTAGAACTCAGTGATGCGGACGACATTTTAGATAGCCTCGAAAGCGATGCCGACACGGTTGCCGATGATATTCGCCGGGCCATGTTTACCTTTGAAGATTTGGGCGAACTCGACCGACGAGGATTAGGGATCTTACTAAAAGAGGTCCAAAGCGATCAGCTCTTAGTGGCACTCAAAGCCGCCAGCCCTGAAATGAGGGAACAGATATTCGGCAGCCTTTCGAAACGTGCGGCGGAAATGCTACGCGATGACCTCGATGTTATGCGGCCAGTACGGCTTTCTGAAGTGCAGGAAGCCCAGCAGGCAGTTGTTGCTACAGCGCTTCAGTTAAAAGCTGAAGGTAAGTTGGCCATATCTGGCTCCGGCGGTGGAGATGAATACGTATGACCGATGACTTGCTAAAACCTCCTTTGGAGCCGTTGCCTGAGGGGGGGCGTATTTTTGGGGACACATCCGATTTGGCCCAATACAAACGGAATCTTCGCCATACGCGGGCCCTGGTGAGTGTAGGCAAACTCGTTGAAGGCTTGCCGATTTGGGGAGAAGAGCTTGATGAGGAATGCAAGCCTCTTTTTGAAGTTCTTGTTCCTGAGGAGGCTCCGCCGCCAGATCC
>CAXGXL010000470.1:0-3740 GCA_964013555.1 uncultured bacterium | reverse complement strand
CATCCCTATTCCGAAGAAAAAGGAATCATTCCAATAGTAATAAATACGAACCACATATTGAGTTCGGTCGGGTCGATAATCCAATTGCAGATCATCGTGGCTAGTCGCATCGTGCAGGGTAAAATTGTAGCCAGGACCTTGAAAATGGATATCACTAGGGCTGGCCCATGAAAGGTTTTGTCCGAGCGAAAAAAGAATAGAGGAAGAAGCTTCTTTCATCTCTTCGGCCATAGCGGGTGGTGTGCTCAACAAAGACACCGCCACAAGACAAAAACCAACTATGTTTCCCATACGTAACAATTGAGTTCCTTCGAATTTCCATCGAAATAGGGGACGAAGAGCCCATACGTCAAGTCCGATTCAACGAGATAGTCGACCACTTAACCGTTGGCAGCTCGGCGTCCTAGTTTTTCGACCCAATGGAAGATCTTCGCCAAGTAGTATTGCAGTATCACACGAACTTTGGTCCTAATGTCCAACCTCTTTCAACTAGCCCAGGCCTCTCATACCTCGCGGAGCAAGTTAGGGTAAAACCAACCACTAGCTCACTAAGACACTCACTTTCAGGTCACATAAAGTTTCGGGTATGAAGGGCCGACAATTCTATCGCCTCGGTTTCAGGAAATCCTAATTTGGTTAGCCTACGTATGCGGCCGTTATGCATATCCACTTTTAGTTCTTCGACTGCGCGCCATCCATTCGCTATCGCTTCGGAATCCCAACTTCCCGCGGCTAAAAGCACCAAAGCGTCAAAAACCTCTTCATTGAGTCCCGCTGTGTGAGCCAGCGCATCGTGCCGCCGTTGGATCGCCAAAGTCAAACGCTCCACCAAGCCGGGGTCCACCGACGCGTGATATTGGAGATGAGCTAGACCAAACGTTACATGACGCGCCTCATCCTGAGCTGTTAATCGAGCTATTTGGTGCGTCACCGGATCAGGCGCGTTGTCACGTAGGAACCACAAAAGCGAGAGAAAACTCCCCTCCCCCAATACAGAGAGCAAGAAGGTTGCAAGAGCGAAGTCAGGTTCATCGAGCAGCGTTTTCAACGAGGCTTGTCCACCGATAGTTGATAAACCCAGTTCATCACGATTCAAAAGCGCCCGTCGGTTAAAAACTTCAATATGCCTTGCCTCATCGGCGGTTTGAATCGCAAGTAATTGCATAACCTCTCTAAAGTGAGGGTGAATCCGGCCAAGAAATCGAGCCGGAACAATCAATGCAGCAGTTTCGTTCTCGATAAGGTAGGTCATAACCTGAACGATGGCGTCTTCTACTTCGTCAGGATGTTCAATAGGAGCTTTCCAATCGATTGCTTTTTCCGGATCCCATTGAGCACTGACAGCCATCTTGTATAGCCGTGCCGCTTCGTCAGTCCAAATGTCCAGTTTGTTTACTAGAGTAAAATCAAATTCTGGGGTACCTGCTTCAATCGTAGCACCCCGAGCTGCAAGTCCCCAACTTAATGGAGGCGCATCGACTACCGCCGAAGGGTTGCCTTTGGCTATCGCTAAACCAGTTTTTTGAGCCCCCTTCCATCGACCAAGATCTGCGGAGCCACGGGTAATTGTATTAGTGTTGGGATCGTAATGGTGACCTTGACCTCGACACCAGGTCAAAAGATGAAGTCCCAGGTTGCGACAAGTTCCCGTCACCTGGAGCTGTGCTCCCTCCGGAATATTACGAAGCGCTCGCTTAACCAGCAGGTGAGCCCCCCGGTCCATCCCAAGCGAACCCAACTCCAAGTGACTAAGGATCATTACTTTTTCATTTCTGCCAAAAACGGTTCTAAATACTTGAACCGGTCACATGCAGCATTGAGTTGAGCGAAGCCTGAAACCCGCCCTTCCCGCCAAACTTTGAGGCCTTCTAAATCTAAGAGGGGGCGAACTTTGGCATCCTCATAGGACATAGAGAGCAACAAAGACTTGAATTTCTCAATCGCATCTCGTGGAGCATCATCTAAAATAGTGAAACAGCAATGGTCATAGGGAGCAGTCTGGGCCAAAACGCGAGTAGAGCCTTGGGGTAGAGTCCCCTCTGCTGAAAACAAGAGATGATTTCCGTCGATCATACAAGCAGCGTGAACTTCATTTTGCATCAATGCGCGAGCAGCGTCACGCTCACCGCCAATATGATCTCCATGCTTACCAACCAATTTATCAAAACGTCGAACTTGGAGCTCACTTTCCAAGTCAAGTCCTGCTTGTGCAAGGTGATTGAGTGGAATTAATGTGGCTTGAGGAGAATCGCCCGCACCCACACCGATCGTTTTGCCCTTCAGATCTTCAACCCTATTGATATCACTGTCCGCTCGAACCACAATCAAACTAGTAAGATCCTGGTCGGTATCACGCATAGCTATAGCTTCAGCCTTACGACCGCGGGCCATCGCCACCCGCTCAGCTTGGATCCAAGCTAGCGGTGAATTCCAAGCCACGTCGTACTGCCCTGCGAAATGCGCTTCCACCTGAGCTTCGTAATTGGAATACAAAACGAAATCGAAATCAAAATCGTGCTCAGCAAACCAAGCTTTGAAGCCTTCCCAAATAGTGACAACTTTAGGGTCGTAAGCCACCGCGCCTAGCATAAGAGGTTTTTTCATTTTTTTCTCCTAAAACAATTCCATGCCGCAAACGGCTTTGCCAATAAAATCGTACAAGACGTCAGTGGTTGGTGCCATCACTGTTGCCGCACGACCATCCCGAAAGTAACGCTCAAGACCCACGTCTGCCCGAAAGGCGGCTCCACCACAAACACGCATCCCTATATCCAAAACTTCGGTAGCACTTTCACCCGCCGCAGCTTTAACTTCGAGCACACGAAGCATGGTATCCTCACGCCCGGTTTCCATAGCGGTTATGGTATCTTGCCAAAGAGTTTTGGCCATATCAGTCTTAATTCTCATCCGCGCTAGAAAACTCCTAATAGTAGGCAAATCTGCTAACGTGGACTCAAGGTGCTGATGCTTAATACCGGATGCATGCTCACAAGCTCGCGCTGTTGCTCCTTCCATCAGACCTATCGAGCAAGCTGCGTTCATCACTTGAAACCACGGTAAAACCGTTTCCATCATAATTCCAAAACCTGCTCCGTCTTCACCAAGCTGGGCAGATTCAGGTACCACAACATTGGAAGCTTTTACGGGCGTGGAATCGTTGCCCCTCATTCCAAGTCCAGTAAAAGGCCCGGGCTTTTCCAAACCCTCGGAATTTGCCGGCACCAGCCAAATGGTACTCGGTCCTTCTGCGCTAAGGGGTTGACTAGACCATACATACGCGGTGGCATGAGAAGCAGAAGTTACCCAACTCTTATGAGCATTCAATTTAATACCACTGGGACCCGCTTCAGCGGTACTCAAAGGCGCCCAAAAATGCGAGCGAGAGCCTGCCTCGGAAAAAGCCAACGTGCTAAGATGGTTACCGGCAGCCAACTCTCTGCGAGTCTCTTCATTGCCGTATTGTTCAATCACCGCTGCACCCGAATAATGCATACAAGTCACCATAGCACTGGAGGCACATTCGCGGGCCAATCGCTCAACAACTTGGGCGGCAGCGCGGGGCCCTTGCCCCATACCACCCATATCGACTGAGCTAATAAGTCCCAAAAGGCCGGTTTCCCGGAGCGCATCCACCGTAGCCTTCGGGAAGTCGCCATTATCGGTCTTGCTCACGTTTTCACGAGCGACCAACGCAACTTCTTCCATTTTTTCAAGATAATCTGACACAAGATACTCCTTAC
>CAXGXL010000469.1:0-3745 GCA_964013555.1 uncultured bacterium | reverse complement strand
GCCCGTGGTTGTTTTTGATGAACGCGGCGGGTCGTCTTGACCCGGCGCCAATTCCTGTAGTCGGTATCGATGAGCTTAACGATTTGGAGTCTATTGCGACGGATGGGAAAGATGGGTTCTACCTTCTGACTTCACAGAGCCACAGCCGTAAGGGAAAAAGGCCCAAGGCGCGTACCGTGATGGCATCGGTCGAGAAAGCGGGGAGTTCTTTTGAGGCGAAGGGAGTTCGTTACCTGGCCAATAGTTTGGACGGCGCGGGGCATGACTTTCTTGTTTCTTTAGGCTTGGCGAATGGAACTCGTGAGCTTGAAATCGAAGCTATGACATACAATGACGGAAGTCTTTACCTGGGGCTTAAGTCTCCCGTCGATGCTGCTGGAAATGGGTTGATTTGGAGAATGCAGTACCCGAAAGAGTTTCTGGCTACCGGGAATATTGCCGATGCGGGTTTAAGTCTCTGGGCGAGAGTGAAGTTACCCGCAAAGTTAGACGGAAATGACGTCTACGGCGGCGTGTCGGAGCTTCTTTTTTTGCCGGATGGTGGTTTGTTGATAGCTTCTACTCCGTCGTTTGGTGATGGAGCGGTTGTGACCGGTTTCTTGTCTTTTTCAAAGAAACCGGTTGAAGGAGTGATTAGTGTGGAGACTCTTCGGGAATTTGAAGGGAGTAAGCCCGAGGGGCTGAGTTTATCTCCAACGCCTGGTCGGGTAATGATTGTTTTTGATTCGGGAAGTGAAACACCCTCTTGGACGGAAATCCCATGGCCCAGTTGATGAAGCCTAGTTTACGGTTGGGACTAGCAATTGTTTTTCTGTGGACTATTGCCTCATGTTATACGGCTCCTATTGCAAGCTCCGGAGAAATGGCAATCTTGGCTCACCAAAATCAACTTGATTTTAGAGCTGATGGTTTGCAGCAGCTCAATGGTAGTGAAGGCACGCAAAGCCTTACGGCTGAAGAGGCAGTCGAGTTGGCATTAAAGAGCGATTCAGGGCTACGGGTCCGTAGAGCTTTTTTGAGCCGAGCTAAATCAAGGGTCTCTGCGGCGGGTGAATTAAGGAATCCCGAGATTCGCTACAGTCAAGAAAAACTAGAGGATTTTATGGGGGATGAGACGCGCTTGGATATTGAATTTCGTCTTCGGCCTCCGCGACCGGGTGAGTTAGGAGCACGTGAGGAAATTGCTCGTAGCGAAGTTAGGAGCGCGAAGGCTCGATTGGACATGGCGCAAGAACGGGTTGCCTATAAGGTTAGAAGTCTTTTTCGGGAAATAGGTTTCCTGGGTATTGAACTTGGGGCGGTTCGAAATTCTATTGAGATCAGGGAGCGATTAGTTGAATTGACAAAGACTCGAGTGAAGGAGGGGCTAGCAACCAAGATGGATCTGGCTCTTGTTGAAGTGACTCATTATGAGTCTCTTCAAGACCGGCAAGAACTGGAATCAGAACTCGAAAACTTACGTCGTGAACTTTCACACCGTGTGGGGTTGCCTACTGGGACTAAGCTCCAATTGAAAGGGACTGAAACAAATAAAGTGAATCTTGCAAGCCTTCCCAGTGTAGAGGATTTGGTTCGGCGCGCATTAAATTCACGAGAGGAACTCGAAGTTGCGGCGTCGCGAATTCGTGCGGCGGATGCAGAGCTCTTTATTGAAAAACTAGAGTGGGTGCCGTGGATTTCTCATATAAGAGTGGGCTATGAGATGGAGCCGGCTTCGGCGAAACGGAATGCAATGACAGCCGGAATTGCATTTGAATTACCTCTTTTGAGTTTGAATTTGGGGGATATCGAAGCGGCTGAAGCGGAGACGGTTCTTAGGCAAACCGAATTTGACCGCCAGGTGCAAGATATTGCGAGTTCGGTTAGAGAGCAGTACCGACGAGTCAAGACTGCAGCACAGAAAGCGCAGACTCTTGAGCAAGGTGCAAAGTTAGCTGTCGACCGAGGGGCGATTGCGGCTAGAATGGCCATGGAAGCAGGCCAGGTGGACATTCGCGGCTTGACTCTAGTTGAAGAGCGGAGGGCGTCGGTTCATCGAAAATGGTTACGAGCGCTGCGAAGTTACAATCAAGAACTCACGAAATTGATGGATGCTGTTGGTGGTGATTTACACTAACGGGGTGGATGTTGGAATGGTGAGCCGAAAGTGGTGTTTTTATTTTTCTCTTTTTGTTTGGCTGGGGGCCTCGTGCATTTCAGAAGAGCAACCCCTTGGAGTTTGTTTGGAGTTCGGTTCTTCAATCGAGGTGTCGCGAATCGATAATTCGGAAATTAGTGAGAGCTCAGGTCTGGCAGTTTCGAAGGAATATTCGGATCTCTTGTGGACGCATAATGACTCTGGGGGCGGTTCCGTCGTTTATGCTATGGATTTCGAAGGCGGAGACCGAGGTGCGGTGGTGTTCACGACGGGAGCAGCCTACGATTGGGAGGCTATGTCGCTTGGGCCATGCGATAGCTCTAGCTGTCTCTTTGTTGGTGATATTGGTGACAATGGAGGCAATCGCGAATCGATTGTCTTGTGGCGTTTGGATGAACCTCAGCCGCCGGGTGCGGGTAAAACCATGCTTGTGTCGTCGGATTCGTTGACCGGGGTTTATCCGGATGGACCTCGCGATTCGGAAGCCATGTTTGTTGATACTAGAACTGGTGACCTTTTTTTGATGGAGAAGTCCTTAACGGAGAAAGCCAATGTTTATCGCGTTGCGAGTTCAAAGTGGAGCGAGGTTCAAAGCGACCTTGTTGAATTAGAGCTCGTAACGACCATCGACTTTTTGGTTGATTCTTGGATGGGAGCAATGGTTACTGGCGCGGATATGGCACCGTCAGGCCACGAGATTTTTGCTCGAACTTATGTTGCAGGGTTTCGGATTCCCGTCATTAGGGGGAGCGACGGTGTGGTGACGGGGTTTGGGGAGCCGACCGTAAGTGACGTGTACGATAGTGGGCAATGTGAATCCGTAGCTTATTCTCCCAGTGGATTGGAATTGTGGTTTACATGCGAAGCGGAAAACGGGATTATCGCTAAGGCTGATTGCAACAAGCTTCGGAGCGACCTTAGGGATTAGAGAGCATTGGGGGAGCCTTCGTGGACTGCTCTTTGCGGTTTTCCGGGGACAAACTTGGGAGGGAAGACGCGACTACTGCAGAACGCGGATTTCGTCTCCGGTTATTTCCAAAACGGATACACTTCCTCCGTAGTGAGCTGCCATGCCAACGTCTATTCGCCAAACTTTTCCGTCGCACTCAGAGGTGATTCCGTTGTATTGGACGGTATGTCCGACAACGATTCTTTGGGCAGGAACCGCGGCAAGAACTTCGTCGAGGAGGGCGCAATCTTGCGCGTCGGTTTCGTCGGAATAGTGCCGGCTCCAGACAGGGCTGTTGGAGCTTTCCATGACAAGAGGAAAGCTCTTTTGACCTTGCAGGAATTCTTGAACTTCACGATTGAGTTTTTCGAGCCCATAGGTGGTGTGGATTGGGAGGATTCCGCCGTGAACAAAGATAGTATCACCAACTACCATGGTCACATTGTGTTGGGATAGATACGTTGCGTAGGGGCCTCCAGGTCGGAAAGCTGCTACCCGACCTCTTTGATATTCTTCGTATTGGGAGAGAAGTTCGTCATCGCTATCGAAGGGGATTGATTCGAAATCAGTCCAGCCACCGGCTGTAACGTATCGAAAATCTAGCTCGGCGTTCATGGTTTCATGGTTTCCAAGGAGTGGATAAAACCCGCCGCCCGCAA
>CAXGXL010000468.1:0-3745 GCA_964013555.1 uncultured bacterium | reverse complement strand
GTTCAACAAATTGAGTGTAGATCGCCTCATTGCCATCGAGTGCCATAGCTTCTTGCAACCTTTGAAGGAATTCTCTTGCATCTTCTCTCGTGGAGAGGTGCTTGGGAGCGATCCTGCAAAAATTAGAAATGAGCCTTCTCTTCGATTCTCGGGGAAGACACTTTTCGGCCGCTCTTTTGATCAGAGCTTGGTTATGAGCATCACTGTGATAGCCTCGCAATTTAAACTTGTAGAAACGAAAAATCTTATCGCTTTCGACTTTTCCTCCGGAAACGTTAACTCGGAGCATTCTGTTTTGAGCATCCGCAATACCGTGCCCGATAGGATCGATAATTACTTCGTTTAGCGGGTCATAGTAGAGGGCATTACATGCAAAGTCTCTGCCCGTCACATCGTCTATAAGCCGGTAACCGAGGGTGGTGGGTAGGGCGTTTTCATTGGTGTCGGTGTGGTATACCGGGCGGGTGTCCGTGGGACCCTTGCGGATAGAAACGAGGTCGATGCCTGCGCAATCTTTGAGGCCAGCCTTGGGGCCGCCTACGAGTACACAGCCAAATTGATCGACAATAGGGGGTGAAAAGACCGCACCTGAGTATTCGGGGGCAACTTCTGAAGCTATCCGTCGCAGAACGTGAGGCGGGGCGGTGGTAACGATATCAATGTCCTTCATTAAGGCAATGATATCTTCGTTGGTAGCTTGGGGCTCCTCCTTCAGTAGGTAGATAGCGTCACGAATAGCACCACCAACAAGGTACATTGGGTAACCTTCTTTGGCGAGGGCCTCCTTATATTCTTCTGCGGTGTGTTTGCCCGTAACTCGCTGGGCAATGGCTTGTTGCAGTGCCTCTTGAAGCCGCGGAGGAGGCGACATGATGGACTTCGGGTTCAGGCCCTCCGTTGTGCGGCACGTGGGAACGGACCGCACCGGACCGTCTGGGGTTACGGCTTCCCAGGAGGCGAATCGGAATCCCATTGACGTACGTATTTTGGGTCTTCCCTTGTAGTCCCATCCTTCGAGTTGCCCATGGACGACTTCATTGCCGATGGTGGCGGTAACCTGCTGACCGAAGGGAAGTCGGTCGGTAACCGGGATTGTTCCGTCAATGGCTTGGGGGTATTGGAGGTTGTTGATGGATTTGACCGGGCTCCAATCGGAAGTGGGTTGTGTGCCGGTGACCGCAAGGCTTGGGTTTTTGTGCTCGGGGTTAACAGAGCCATAGGCTCCTCTGGGCGATTCTAGTGGGCCGCTGACGGGCGAAGAAGCTGTCGACTCAAAGGAATCCCTATGTCGAGCTCCCGAAGCCAGCAGAGAAGACTCCGGCGATGGAGTAGTAGCGATGGGTCTGGGCAAGTCGATGCAGTCTGTTGTGATTTTCATATCTTACTTTGTATCGTCCGGTTTGAGGGCGGAGTTGCTATAATTTGGGCCAAAGCGGTTATGGGAAAGAAAGCCTGAAACCACGAAACTTTGAATTAATGGCCTCGATAATAATGAAGTATCCCAGGGGGAAATGAATTGGTTTTAAGAAAAGGAACCTGTAAATGTTAAAGCGCATTGTATCCACGATATCTCCCCCTCATTTTGACGGTAATCGCAGTAGTTCTCCTTCAGAAGGCGCTTCGGGGGTGGCTAGGGGAGGGTTGGCACCAAGTTCAGAGCCAACCGAGCTCCCAATATCGAAATCAGCCCCAAAAACAACGCAAGCTCTGGAGTGGGCACCGACTCTAAGTGATTTCGCTCTGAAGTTTCTCGGTTTGTCCCAACCTATTCAATTGGCGCAGGATATTCGGGGTTTTGAGAAGACAGGCAGCCTTTTTACGGCGGCCTCAGAGGCCGAGCTAGCCCAGTGGGAAGGTTTTTTGGTTGCTCTCCAGCAGGCCGCTTGCACGACTGACCCGGTTTCGAGTGCCCAGGAGATGCGAGAGGTGTTTGCCGACCATCCGGAGGTGTTTGCGTGGTTCTTGAAAAAACGCAGCTTGGTCGAATTAGTGGAACGGTACCCTGCACTGGCGGAGGACCCTCAGTATACAGTCGATTGCATCAAGCAAATAGATAGCGTGGGGACTAAGCTTTGGGATGCTTATCGAGTTTGGACTATCGGCTCTGGGGTGTGGTCCGAAGCCTCTAGGGCCCAGGAACTCTTCAGCGGAATCAGTGAACACGGCGTTAAAGATTATTGTATGCCCCAGGATGTCGCTTCATCGGTAGGAAGTAGGCTCTGGGATCTTGGTAAGTCCTACGCTACTAGTACATTGAAAGAGCGAGCTCTCAATTGCGCTATAGATCGTGTTGAGAATCTTACTCGTAAGGAACGCCTAGCGGTGTTAGCGTATGTTCCCGATTTTGTCTTGCTCCCGTTGCGTGGTTTAGCAAAATAAAATCTCTATTAAACGGTGCTCCTT
This sequence comes from uncultured bacterium, assembly GCA_964013555.1. GTDB lineage: Bacteria > Myxococcota > XYA12-FULL-58-9 > XYA12-FULL-58-9 > JABJBS01 > CAXGXL01. The sequence continues at coordinate 1,342 of CAXGXL010000468.1, read as the reverse complement.
AAAGGACCTGTGGCGGGTCGTTGCCCGCAACCCCAAGAGGGTCGCTACGGCACCCCACGGCTATTCATTTTCTTCTTGAGGCTAATATTAGCGTGTTCTGCTTGCGAGAACCGCTTTCCATCGATTCCATTTCCAGCTTATAGACGGGTGATGCACTTGGGTGCGGTTCTCGGTTTAATGCCTACGACCAAGCGCAAGAACAAGCTCTTCTCTTGAGGTTTTTGATGTCCGCTGAAGCAGAAACATTGCTCTATTTTGTTGGTAGTGGGCTCTTACTGGGGTTCAGTGGTGGGGTGGCGCCAGGTCCTTTGAGCGCGCTGGTTATTTCGCAGACTCTTAGGTTTGGTGTCCGGGAGGGGATGATTGTGGCCTTCGCGCCGCTCATTACGGATGTGGCCTTGGTACTTGCTTCAGGGTGGCTGGCTTCGGAGGTTACCCAAATAGATGGGGCGTTGGGCGGAATTTCCATTGTGGGGGCCGGAGCCGTGTGGTGGCTGGCTTGGGAATCATTTTCGGCGACTACCCCCGTGCCTGCGGCGGGAGAACAACCTCGTTCTCTGCTTAAGAGTATCTTGGTTAATCTCTTAAACCCTCATCCTTACATTTTTTGGTTTTTGGTTGGGGGGCCAATTGTCGCCAAAGCTATTGCCTGTGGAGTCCAGGAATTGGCGCTCTTTTTGGCGGGTTTCTTTTTTAGTTTGGTGGGGGCGAAAGTGCTTTTGGCGTGGGTCACTCAGTGTTTCAGGGCATGGCTCGTAGGCACTTTTTATCGCAGGGTGATGCAAGGGCTCGGGATAGCCCTTTTTCTTTTTGGAGTAGGAATGCTAATCGACGGCGTGAATCGAGTGCTAGAGGTTCTGGGTTAATATTAAACGCATGCAGGCGGTGGGTTTCGAATGGGTGGGGGGAGCCCATGGGGAGTTATAGTTGAACGATTTTAACTTCTTTCGCTCTAATCCAGCCTTGTTTTTGTTCGGGTAAGTCGACTTTTACCCAGTTCGCTTCGATCTTAACGGCGCGGATTTCGCTCCCTTCATGCAGCTTAAAGCGAATAACGCTCGCTGAATCTTGCCCTGAATAAACATTAATTTCTTGATTTTGGACTACCGCTACGTGGTGGGGTTTGGCCCAGCGGACGAGAACCGAAGCGCCTAATAGGAGGGTGCATACCAAAGCAAAACGTTGCGAGAATCGGATAAGCGGATTGGCTTTGACGAAAAGCTGAATGCACATCAAGAGCCAAAAAAGGGCATTCGCACCAATAAAGAATGTTTTGGTGCGGCTGCGGCCGAAGGCGAAATGCCAAAAGAAAAGGGTTTTTAAGATGGGACTCGTGTCCATT
>CAXGXL010000467.1:0-3754 GCA_964013555.1 uncultured bacterium | reverse complement strand
GAGCTCATGCCATGCCCCTTCTACCGCGTAAACGATAAACATAAGCCAAAACGACAGCCACTGCCTGAAACAAGTCCTCGGGGATACTCTGACCCACTTTGACTCGCCGGCATAAAGCTCGTGCCAACGGTGGGCGTGGCAAAATGGGAACGCCTGCTCTGCGCGCAGCGACGCGAATTCGGGCCGCCAAAAGGTCGGTACCTTTAGCGATTACTTTCGGGGACTCCATTTCTCCAGAACGGTAAGCTAGCGCTACCGCGTAGTGAGTGGGGTTAACAACAACAACGTCAGCTTGCGGCACATTCTGAATAGAACGCTGCTCGACCAGTTCCTGCTGCTTTCGTTTCCTTGCCATCCTTACTTCTGGATTTCCTTCGCTTTGTTTATTTTCGTCCTTAATCTCCTGAATACTCATTTTGAGTTTCTGCTCATGCTGATACTTTTTGATGCACCAGTCCAACAATGAGATCACCCCCACGGCCACACCCAACCGGACAAGAAGGGTAACTAAAACCGGTGCTGCGGACCGCAGGACAGTCATCAGGGTTGTCGGTTCCTGCGCTAGAAACTCAAAAATCCAATCGGCCAACGTGTAAAAACAGATGCCCCCTATTACCAGAATCTTAAAGCTAGAGAATATGACTTGGATAAGGGATTCTACCGACCCCATTATACGCTTTAAACCTTTCGGTAAATTTAGGAACTGAAAATTGAGCGATGTTATTTTATTAAAGTTGAGGTAGGGACCAACTTGCAGCAATCCGACCCCTATCGCAGCGATGACCACAGCCACCATAAGGGGAGCAAGCGAGACTGCGTAAGTGGTTGCGAACTTCGTTGCGACTCTAGTATCTAAAGGACGGCTCAGGTCCCCTAAAAGGTGAAGCGTAAGGTCCACAACATGGCTTGAGGTGAGCCCAAAGCTCGCAATCAGAGCCGCCGTCCCTGCAATCAGTACCGCAAACCCCATCAGGTCTTGGCTCTTGACGAATTGGCCCTCTTCCCGAGCCTTCTCTCTGCGCCGAGGGGTTGGGGCTTGGTTTTTTTCCTGCTCAAAAGCCATCTTAGCGCACCAACCCTATCTCGGCCACGTCATCCACTATTTGTTCAATCAACGCAGCTGTTTGACTAACGAAAGTGGGCGTAAAAACGACCATCGCAACGAAGCCAAAAGCAATCGTAAAGGTAAACCCAAGTCCCCACACATTCATTTGTGGCGCGACCTTGGTCATTAAACCGAAGGATGCCTGCACCAGAACTCCAACCAAAACCAATGGCAACGCTATCCTGGCCCCCGCTACCATCATCACTGTTCCAGTCTCGACGACAATACTCTGAAAATCGGGTCGATATTCACTAGCTCCAGGAGGAACAGTCTGAAAGCTTAGCGCGAGGGTTTTCAGTACCGACTGGTATGCTCCGGTGACAAAAAACATGACCGCCATCACCATCGAGAGTATTCGCGTGATTGGTCCACTCTCGGACCTGGTTAGCGGGTCGATAGTTTTGTTGAAGCCGAATCCGATTTGAAGGCTAATTAGCTCCCCTGCTACCTCTACGGCCGACATAATAACGCGAGCCACGAGTCCCATCGTAGCCCCCAATAACGCCTCAAAAAAAAGAGCCAAAACAAGCGAGTCAGGCTGCACATAACTCGAGAGAGTGGCTACCATGCCCGTTGCCAAAAGAATTGCCAAAACCGCTCGAAAACGCCGCGGCGCCGGCTCGAAACCAATAACGGGCAAGAAGGCAAAAAGGCCACCGAGCCGGGTGAGAACCAACATGAAGGGCTCTATCCAGCTTATGAGGATATCCGAACTCACTGCATCACCCCCGGCGCCAAAAAAACCATTTCGGAAAAGAGGGTTCGAGTGAACGATACAAGCGTGTCCAGCATCCAGGGGCCGGCAATCAAGAGAACTATCCCGATTGCTACTAACTTTGGGACGAAATTCAGGGACGACTCTTGAATCTGCGTGGCTGCTTGAATCACGGCAATAAAGAGCCCTACAATCATACCTATCCCTAAGATAGGAGTAGCCGTGGCGGTCGCGAGCACCATCGAACGACGCATGATATCCAAAACCAATTCTTGGGTCATGCGAAGCTCCTAATCAAAGAGCCTGTAATCAGGTTCCAGCCATCGACCAGGACAAAGAGCATCAGTTTAATAGGCATGCTGATCAGAACAGGTGGGAGCATTACCATACCCAAGCTCATCGTGATGGCTGCTACCACCATATCCAGTAACAAGAACGGAACGAAGAGAAGAAAGCCCATTTCGAAGGCCGTCCGCAATTCTGAAATAACAAAAGAAGGTACGAGCAGATGCATCGCTACCGATTCTGGTGATGGTGGTAAAGCAGTGCCAGACACATCATAAAATAGAATGAGGTCCTCTTCTCGGGTTTGGCGAAGCATAAATTCTCGTACAGGCTTAACGCCCTCGGTGTACGCTTGTTGAGCAGGAAGGTTCCCATCAAGGTATGGCTTTAGACCTGTATCATAAACAATTTCGCCAACCGGCCACATGACAGCTCCCGTAAGAAAAAGGGCCAATCCAATGATGACTTGTTGTGGTGGAGTAGTCTGCGTACCCAATGCCGTTTTCAAGAGCGATAAAACGACCATTATACGTACGAAGCTGGTTGTTGTAAGCAAAAGCGCCGGCGCTAAAGACAAAGCCGTAAGAACCCCAACAATTTTCAACGCCGCCCCAACCTCATTAGGGGAGTCCGTTCCTATATCCAGGTGAAACGAGTCCCCTGCATAAAGATTCGAACAAGCAAGAAAAACGGCCACGAACGGGCCGATCTTCCTTAGCGACGCAACCAAATTCACGCAAGACTCCCATCACGTTGGTAGGTTTGATTCATTCCGCCCAAAAAACCTTCAGTATTCGCAATTTGCGCATTTTCCTTCCGAAGGCGAACTAGACCATCAAGGTCTTCGGACACCTTGCGTCCTTCGAAGCCGAGATTACCTCCCACTGTGCCTTTGGGCATCGAGGATTTAAGCCTAGATGGACTAAGCGAGTCAGCCACTGTGAAACCAGAAACACTCATTTCATTGATGCTCTCTGAAATTTTTCGCTCTGTCTCTGAAGGCAGCTCGCCGGCCGCGCTTTCAGAGAGCAAATCACTCCCTACATGACTTAGTAATCGAACGTCTTTGTCCGATGCAGCGATAAGCAGTTTTTCACCACAGGTCTGCACTAGAGCTAGCTTATGCTTGTTTCCGAATGGTTGAACGGCAACCACCTCAATGCCGCCGACCGTTTTCTCTTGCGTCTTCTTGCGTCGGAAGGCCCAAATTGTAGTCAAGCAACCCAACAATAAAATACCTAACATCCCCGATGCCGCCATCGAGGGCTTTCCCGAGCTGGCAGGAAGAACCCCCGCCTTGTTTTGGGTCCTGCTAGTTTTATTCTTGGCCCATGGAAGGGTCTTGGCCTTAGCAGAAACTGGCTTTTTGGGCTGGGGCAGCGCTGTGGTAGGAGGCTTTAATTGAACTTTTTCCTGAGAGTCCGAGAGCCTTACCGGCTCGTTGCTTCCTATATATTTCTGATGGCCGCTGTTTTTGGCTGGACTAGCTACTTTATCCGGAGTCGGCTTAAGTCCGAACGTCAGTCGTGGTTCTGCATCAAGAGAGATATGCAAACGTTTTTTCAGGCTTCTTGAACGCTCGCGCGCACGCAAGCGAACCACCACACCGCGCTTGATCTTTCTGATTTTCAGAGATTTAATGGGACCTT
>CAXGXL010000466.1:0-3754 GCA_964013555.1 uncultured bacterium | reverse complement strand
CCGGATCCTTATGAAGAACTGTCAAGGGAGGAGAAACCGGATGAGTCGTTGCGGCAGTCGCGAGCAACGTCCATAGAGGAACTCAAGAGCATTTTGGTCCGGATTGCGGATCCAATGAGCGATGAGCCCATTGCTGAGGAAACCAATCTGAGAGGGATTGGACTTTCTTCGCTGCATTTTGCACGGCTGGCCAATGCTATCACGGCTCGATTGCCGGCTGATATTCAAGACGAGCTCGATATTGTCGAGCTACTGCAAGTAGAGACCCTCGGGGAACTTGCGGACTTTATCCGTGAATTGGTGGGAATTGACGATAATAAACTTGAAGATCCTACGAGAGAGACTGGCGAGCAAAGAGAGGAGTCAGAGAGGCGGGACGCAATCGTTGAACCAGTGCCCGACCTTTCTGAGGGAACGAGACGGAGCTTTTTGGAGTCTTTGGAGGACCACCGGGCGAATGAAACCCCGATTGCCCCAGTGTTTTTTGGTTTGCTGCAGACAACGAGTGTCTTTTGCTTGTTTTTCTTCCTGGCGACGGGAATCTATTGGGCTAAGAGCGTTGGTGACTATGCATTTTCAATGGGGGGGATTTGGGCAGCCGCCCCTGCTGGTTGGGTAGCCTTTGTCGTTTTTTATGCATTGATAGCATGGCTAACGAAGTGGAGTGTGGTGGGGCGGTTGCGTCCAGGACGATTTAGGCTTTTGGGAAAGACTCATTTGCGATGGTGGATCGGGAACCTGGTTTTGAGCTTTGGCCAGATGTTTGTTTTTTTTCCATTTCGAGACACGAAGATTGCGCTTTTCTACTTTAGGCTGCTAGGGGCGAAGGTCCATTCAGGGGCCACACTGCGAATTTCTGGCCATAATCAATCATTTTCCTTGATCGATGCGGACCTCTTGCGAGTGGATGACCGTTCCTACGTTCGTCCTGGGGCGTTGGTACAATGCCATCTCTTTGTCGACGAATCGCTTGTCTTGGCAGGGGTGCATCTAGCGAGAAATTCCGTGGTTTGGTACCGGGGAATCGCGGAACCGGGAACCTCAATTGGCTTCAACTCCGTTTTGAAACCTCATTCTGTTTTGGCTATGGGACAGAAAATTGAAGCAGGTCTGGAAGGAGAGGGAGTGCCTGTTGACCAAAAAGACGTTCGTACAAGCGGCGTCCTTAATTGGCCACCGGCATCGTCGTCGGATTGGGTAAATACCACTATGGCAATTGTGGGATTTCCCTATCTTGTGGTGGGTCCTGCTCTTGTTTATCAGGAATTGATGAACTTAGTTGGAAATATCCCGACTCCATATTTGTGGGGTGCACAATGGGCGGCCTTTGTGGTGTCTACGTTTTGTGTTGTTTTGCTCTTTGCACTTGGGAAGCTCCTATTGGGAGTTCAAATCAATTCAGGCGAACCGGTGGCGCAATACGGAAAGCGGCTTGCCCTACTTGAATTTGCTGAGTTGATTTTGAGCAGGGTCTCCATGTTTTGGACCAGCGATATCCGTTGGATTTCGAGGCGACTTTTCGGGAGTAAAATTGAGTTTGGTGCATTTTGCGACTCGTTTTTTGCAGACCCTGCCTACAGTGATTTGCTGAAGGTTGAGGCGGGTTCATTTTGTAGCGTCGCAGCGGCCTTTGATTTTGTAACCGAAGAAGATAGTGAACTTTTGTTTTCAGAGATCTCAATAGAGAAGGGTTCGTGGGTCGGAGCGTATGCGACTTTGGTGGGGCCGACTTATTTGGGTAGAGGCTCCTTAGTGGCGAACGCATCCCACGTTCCACCAAAAAAGGAGCGTTTTGAGGAACAAGCTTGGGTGGGTTCTCCGGCATCGGCGGCACGACTCAAAGGGGCCAGTATTGGTGAGAGCATTCTCGTAACCCGTAGTAATCGAATATTTCGGTTTTTGGTGGAGACCTTGGCGGTTGGCAGTGGGTTTGTTTTGGTTGCCGCAGCGTTGGCGATGGCGTCGGCTGTGCCACTGCCAACTTTTGGCGTGCTTGGGGAGTACTTTTGGAAAGAGGGCCCTGGCTATTATTGTAGCTTGTTATTATGCGGGTACTTTTGTTTGTTGGCACTAAGTTTTGGGGTGGTTTGGCTTATCTGTCTTGTTTTTCGGTTGGGTGTCCCAAAAAGTAAAGCCACATCACGATCTGCGTTGGAGGTTCTTGGCTTTTTTCAACTTTTTCTCGGATATCAACAAAGAATTTTGGGGACCTTAATGGAGCCTTGGGTCGGAACACCTTTGTACCATACGGGACTTCGAATTTTGGGAGCGAAGATCGGAAAGGATGCCTACCTGGCGCAAGGGGTTGCACCTTCGGAGTTGCCGATGCTTCGTATTGGAAGAGGGGTCATGATAAATCGTGGTTCGGCGTTGATGGCTCATTCACGGCAGCCCGACGGCACGATGACTCTAAAACCGGTGGAGTTACACGATGGCAGTACCATGGGATTGTGGTCGTATCTTGTGGGCGGGACGTCTCTGCCACCGGGATGTATTCTTGGTAGTTTATCAAGGCCCTTTGATGGCCAAGAGTTGAAAAAGGGCGAAGAATACAACAATACACCCTGCAAACGGCGCCACTAGGCGAGGCTCTCTAGCCAGCTTCGTATCTCGCAGGCGACACGGTCAGGGAGTTGTTGCAAGAGCCAATGCCCACCATTTTCGATGGTGGTGACTTTTAAGTTGGTTACATAGTGGTCTAAATCGGTGAGGTTTTCTCTGAGCAGCTGTTGATCCGCCATTCCCCAGAGCACGTGGGTCGGAACTTTAACTATTTGGTCGCTAACCCACTGTGGCAGGGCTGATGGCCCGAGTTGAAAATGGGCTCGATACCAATTGAGCATTCCTGTCAGAGAGTCGCCGTTAGCGTAGGCTAAGCGATGACGTTCTATCTCCTTAGGGTCTAGAAATTCACCAAAGAGGTTTAGGAGCGGTGAATATTGCTGACTCTCTAGGAGTGCTTCTGCAGAATTAGAAAGAAGATTGTTGATGTAGCTTGCGGCTTCTCGTTGGACTCCATTTTGGGCGAGTTGCCGGGCGAAAATGGCTGGATGGGGGCCGTTGATGACGAACAAACCTTTCAAGAGCTCAGGGTGCTGCTGGGCCAGTACCCAGCCAACGGTACCACCCCAGTCGTGTCCCACCAGAATAACTTTACCGCGGTCGAGAAAACGAATCAGCCCTCTTATATCACTTATGAGGTGCTGAATTTGATAGGCTTCAACCCCACTTGGGATATCAGAATTTCCGTAGCCTCGTTGGTCGGGAGCCACCACATGGAAGTTGTTAGATAGGTGACGAATAATGGGATCCCAGCTGAAGGAGAGTTGTGGGAAACCATGCAAGAGAAGAATCGTTGGTCCTTCCCCCTCCTCAATCACGTTCAGGAAAATGTCACTGACGGGTAGTCTCGTTTCGTATCGCTCGGTCATAATTTAATTTATACTATCAAATTGTATGTGGGCGAACAAAGGTGTTACCAATTCTTTAATGCCGAGAGGGCTTAAGTTTTTTTGGTTTGTGGTGGCATTATGGCGATGGAATCCGCCAGATGAAGAAGGATGCCTTAGGGGAAATGATTTGGAGCGCCAGCCGATTCTTCTTTTTGGCTGGACCCAGCTGGTTTCATTGTTTTGGTTTCTACCATTGTACAGTTTTTGTCCGATGTTTCTATGATGCAATAATCTTCGAGGCTTAGGGGCCTCCTCTACCTCCACCCAAATGCTTGATTGTAGTTGTTTTAGGATTTGGCACG
>CAXGXL010000465.1:0-3787 GCA_964013555.1 uncultured bacterium | reverse complement strand
CCGTTAATTGAGTTACCTCAGCGGCGAGTTCCTCTCGAACCCGCAACGCCAAACCTTTTCCATCAAGCAATTGAGCCATCTTTATTCCTTCAATTTTTGCTGCACGCTAGCGCGCCATCGGTCTCCTGCACTAAGCGTTAAGCGCCCCTGAATTCCTTGCGAATCCCGAGATATCTTACCCAAACTGGTACTCTTTACTATCCAATGCCCCAAGGTCTGCAACTGCAAATGAAGCTTCCCGCGAGTCCTCGGAAGAACCCTTAACTCCACATCTGAGGAGCGAAGAGAGTGTTGCGCCGGCTTCGACCACTCGAAAAGCGCCTTAATAAAAATCTTCTCTGAGAAATCACCAACGGATTCCAATTCAGCCGAAAGCGGCGTCCAATCAACCGCCTCTCCCGCCAGCGAAAATTCTATTCCTTTAACGGCTTGCTTGCACAGGACCAAGGCCAGGAGCTGGCCCTCTTTTTGCCCCAGAACTCCATCTCGGTCCAGGTCGTACATGGTTCGCAGAGCCTTCAATGACTTGCCCGTCGCCGCGTACCGGACAACCCCCACAGTCCCCTTTTCATCGATTTGCAAAAAGAGCTCTCTTTCCGTTTGTGGATGGTGAGCTAGTGCAGGAATCCCCCAGGCTGTGGCCGTCACGATAGCAACTAAAAAAAGAGAGTTCGAAAATCTCATTTATGAGGCCCTATTTCGAATGCCCGTGATGCCCCTGGAAAAACTTCCGAATATCCCACCGCGGGCGGTGCCGCTCCGTCCCCTCATTGGGGTCCAACATTCTGCGGGCCCTATCTTGTGGCCTTTCGCTCCGAGCTGATTTTTTCCGACTCTCAGAGGATTCCTCTTCGGCCCCCTCGGCCGGTTCATCACAATTGGTCGGCTCCGCTGCGGGGCCTGGGCCATCTTCGTTCCCAGGTGGGTCAAAGCGTCCCGACGCATCAATGTCTAGCCAGATAGGGTTTGTAAGCGCATAGGGCTTTGCGACCTGAAGGTGCCCTGGACCGGTTACTCCATCCCCCTCACCAAATCCGTCAGCTATTCCAGACCCCGCCGTCACGCCGCCTAGCGCTGCGGCGACATTACTGGGGGGATCCTCATTGGGCGTCACGATTGGAAAAAGACTGTCCTCACCAACCGCTTCGGCCACCAAATACGTGTCTCTTTCAAACACATAGGTCTTCTTGAAAGGAATCTCCCGGGGCCCTTTCAAGTTTCGGTAGCGTGCGGGTATTTCAATGGTCTCAATCACCTCACCATTGGCATAGACATTAATTTTGTCCACCTGAATCCATGGGGCGTACTTTAGGGTAAAGAGAACATCTACCGTTCTCCCCACGTTACTGCCGCCGTAGTAGACCGTATCGCCAATATTAAAAACGAGGCTCTCGCCCCCGCCTGGCGCGTCGGTCACCACCGACATCGTTAAAAACGGCCCATTTGTGAATAACGACTGGTGCAAACGCAATGAATCAATAATATCCAATTCGTGTACTTGGCCCGGGTATCTATCTCGGGGCTCTCCGTCAGCAAAAGGCGGCACAAAAATATAGTTGCGTGGGTACCCGATTTCTCCACTTAGCCCATGACTGTCCGAATTACCGGTAGCAGTATAACGAATATCCAAATTGAGGAAATTCATCCAGTCATTCACTAGCCCCGGGTAACTTACATGCCCGCCTTTTTCTAATAGAATTTGGCCAGGGCCGTTGTTTTGATGCCCGGAATCGCAAAGGTCTTGTATTTCATCAATAAACTCCGCTGGTGCGTCCTGGGGAACAACAAAGGAATGAAGCATATCCAGCCGTTTACCATTGAAAACTTCTAAGAGGTCGAATTCATAAGAAAACTTATCGCTATTGAATTGCCCCGTCTCGGAATTCGTTGGCCGCAAGCCCACAGGAGGTTCAGTGAAGGGATAATTTTCCTCTGTGGGAGCTTCTGGCTCTCCCGTGTATGGATTGAGGTAATATTGGTCGAAATAGCCCAGGATCGAATCGCGAGCATGGTTTACCTGTACCAGTGTTTCGTAATAACCCCGACCATCCGGATGCAGCAAACGCAGATGGTCAAAGAGTTGCGCGGGACTGCATTCGACCCAGTCAAAAGCGGATTCATTGACCTTGTCGGCATTATTCTCGTAACAGTGATCTACGAAGGGGAAATGAGAACTAGCCCCGACATCGTAGCGCAATGGAAAAGCGTTAAAGTGCCCCATCTCTAAGGTCGACAATTCCACTCCCACCATCGAGGACATCCAATCCCCAAGCCCATTGCGAGAAATGGCAGGAGCGTAATCCGTGACATAATTGTGGTCAGTAGCCACCGCTATTTCAAGTCCTTCTGATGCCCCTGAAATCACCCGTTTATCTAAGCCCAAAGACGAATCCAGTGAATTGACAGAATGCACATGCAAATCCGCAGAAATATAATTAGTAGTGTCCACCACTCGACGAAGGGTGGCAAAAATCTGAGCCCGGTCACCGGGTGTTATGACGACCCCTCTTTTGACATCCACGTCGTACTCTATCCCCCGGGACACATAGACATCGTATGTTCCAGGCCGAATGGCCCCCTCTCCCACCCCATCGCCTGAAGCATAAAAAATCTTCTGGATATATTGACCGCCTTGCTGCTTCATCCAATTCAAATCCGTCGGAAACCGGTTTTCTCCCAGTGCAAATTCAAAGAGGTAATTTCGCGGATCACAAAGCGCCTCACACTCCCGCTGACAGGCAGCGCATTCTTCCGAAAGAGCATAATTAGCCACAAAAGTTACCTTAGCGGGAATAGGACGACCTGATTCGTCACGAATTTCAGCTCTTGCGAAACCAGCGGCGGGCAATACAATTCGAACATAGGCGCCACCATCGGCCATAGCCGAAAACCCTGTCTCGTCAGAAAACCGCTCTGCCTTGGCAGGAAATGGAGCACGCCCCTTGGAGCTAACAATGTAATAATACTCGCCTGCCTCCAGCTTCGTTTTAAAACGTCCATTAGCGTCTGACCTCACCTGAGAGTAGGGGGTCTTAGCGGCATCATAAATGTGAATATCCGCGTCAGAAACCGGTGCCCCCATTGCATCTCGTACTTCGCCACTGACCGAGTGCACAGAGGTTCCCCGAATCCGAAAGATCTCCTCACGAATGGACGAAACATCGCCGTCTCCCACCACAAAATACTTTGTAAATTCATGAGTTTCTTCGGGGCCAAGCTGCACGGGCGGAACTTCGTAGTAGGCCCCGGTAAAAGAGCTAAAAATAAAGGGAATCAGAAGCGAGTGTTGGGTGATTTCAGTCTGCTCATCGAGCCCATACTGAGCCCGATTAAGCCACACCATATTGCGCTCGCTCTCACCCACCGCAAAGCCGTAGGAAACATGTTCCCCGGAGGTCGCAATAAAATCCGCCACAAGTCCCGGCAGCGCAGGTAAGGCTACCCCCTTCTCAGCCTGGATGTCGTAGGATGCCTCCACTGAGTAACGCAAATCGTACCCAACGGGCCGGGCGCCACTTGCCCCGTTGACTCGTCCAACGCCCCCCGGAACAAAAACCGAGTTACCGCTACCAAAAAGAGCCACATCACCCAGGGGGATTTGCAAAGCATCTAGGCCCAGCAGCCCAGCAATAGCGTCCCCGGAAAGGTCGATTTTTCGGTTGCTAGCATTGGTCAGCCGGCAGACAATCTCAAGGTGTCGCGAACCTGGCTTCAGAATAAAATCAGTCTCAAACTGCAGCACATCCTCAGGGATAGCCAGCCCCAAAATGCTCTTCACCATACTAAT
>CAXGXL010000464.1:0-3815 GCA_964013555.1 uncultured bacterium | reverse complement strand
CGCCCATCGTTGGACTTGGTCCAATGGGTTGCGATGTCAGGCATCGGTTCAAGGGTTTTAGGATGGGGTTGAAGAAGGCCAGCAAAAAGATTGTAGACCAGGGTGCTTCCGGCGCTTTCACTGCACTTACCAGGATCTATCCATTCTGGTTCGCTGCCATTATTGGTCCATAAGATGGTATCGTCGTGTAATGGAGCGGTGGTTCCAAAATAGGCAGTCGAGGAGTTTGTACAACCGATAAGTTGCAAAAGGACAACAATAGGAAGACCCCGTAGGGACATCATTAGCATGCTCCGTAGTTTTCGAACGAATCTCTACTGAAGGAGAAGTAAACTGCATTTCCCCCCTCTACTCTGGGTCGAGGGTATAACAGTGTGACGCACTACTGGCTAGGGCTTAATAATATGGGGACTATATGGCCCGCAGGCCCGGGCTCTTATCCAGCTGTTGGTTTAGGCGGCGAGTTTAGTCGTTTCAGCTGAGCGAAGTTGGTACATGGCTTGTTTAACCGGGCTAAGAATTTCACATTTCTGTAGAAATTCCGACACGTCTCGGGCGCCTTTTTCTTTTAGAAGTTCAAGGAGTGTGGGGATCTCCGTGCAGCCGGCTACTATTCTTGTTGGGCTTTTGGGTTGGCTTAGAATCTCCCGAATGAAGAGTTCTCCATAGCGAATCGCTTCGGCTGAATTAAAACCTTTGATTCCTTCGTAGATGGCCTTCATCAGGAGCTCTTGTGCTTTTGGGGGCGGGGTGAGCGTGGGGAGATTTTTCTTGTTAAAAGCCTCGGTGTAGAGGCCTGCTAAATGTGTTCCAGTTGTACCTGAAATCAACGTAGGCTTACCGTCGTTTGGTATTGATTCAACAGTCGCATCGACAAGAGAAATCCACTGGATCGTGGTGGTATCCATCTGCTCTAAAGCTGCGGGAACAAATGCATGTGCGGTATTGCACGATACCATGAGTACTATTGGCTTATGGTGGGGGGAAGCAACACGCCACCCCATTCTTAGAGCATTCTTGAGAGCATGGACGACGGCTTGTTTTTCGCAAGCACCGTTTTTAGGACTTCGTTTGGCAGCCAATAGGGCACTGGTTCTATCCGGTGTTTTAGTTGCTTGGAGCAAGACGATTCGCCTTGTTTCTTGGAATGTTGTTAGTGCTTGTTCGAATGCTTCCAATCCAGCTAACGGACCCATTCCGCCCAGAATCAAGAGGGGCTCTTCATTTGGTGGGGTCGGTGGTTCATAGAGGAGTATATTGGGTTCGTAGTCTTGGTCCGACACGACTTGATTGAGGGCCATTTTCTCCTTGGCGCGGGATTGCATTTGCTCTTTCGCATTCAAGATAAAGTTCCTGGCGTTTTTCCGGGACTTGAATCGCGTAATCGGTGGCAGATGGATGGGAGTGAGTGAGGGTTTAAATGCTGCATCTAAGGCAGATGTACCGACTCCTCTTGTCTCGATACTAGAGCGGGTAGATGATTCGAAACGGTCTTGGTTAGGGCGAAGGGAGTGAGTCTTTTTCGTGTGGATTGGTGATTTGGATAACGAAGAATGAGTTGCCTGGACGAGTCCAATCGGTGCTGTTTTGAACATGGCTATTTTCTCTTATTCGAAAGCAATTTCAGGTCAGTGTGAGCGATGATGGTCTTCGTTTTTGGCAAACTTGTTTTTGCTTATCGGCAAAATTGAGGGCTGGTTTCCTCTTTATTGGCTGCGATAGGATTTCGGGTCAGCTCTATGGGTGACCTAGTGGACTGGGGGAGTTCGGCCGGACTTCGACCAAAGGTTCTTTATTGTCAATATTCCCATGGAGGGAGTTTTCGGGGAAAGGTGAGCGTAAGTCTCTGATTAAACAAGAAGTAATTAATGCGTCACCAGCCAATGAGGGCAGGGAATTGCATGCACTTGAGAGGCTCTTAGCAGAAACCGGGCAGGCTTTTCTAAGGTTCGCAGCTTACGCAAATAGTCACACGAATTGAGTTTTAGTCGGTGGGGTATCACGACCTTAGGGCATTTACGTGACCGATTTAAAATATCCGTAGATGAGGTATCTACCGGATAGAGCACTCGGTGTAATGTTGAATCTCCGGAGTATAGGGATGACCTTGAAAGGGTGTTTCCCCTGGACAGAGGTGGGTGTGGTATCGGTTACTGAAGTGAGTTTCTCCCAAATGATCTGTGATATCGTGCGAGTGTCCATTTTGAGCGTCTAAGTCATTGGAGCCCGGTTCGTCACCGTTCAATTCGGTGCATCCTAAAACGAGTGAACCGTCGCACATGATACCGTAGACTTCTATTTCGGCTGATCCAGGGGTGGGGTTTGAGATGATGCCAGCAGATTGAAGTACCTCCAAGGGGCCTCGAGTTGCGGTATGATAGTGGTAATTCCCCCCTGCGTGATGGGCGGCATAAGCATCGAAGGTGGCGATTTCATCCTCAATGCTATCTCCCGGGCGCGCTAGAGAATTAAAAATCGCGACGCTATCTAAAGCTATTCCAGCGGTGCCCATTTTATATTCGTTATTGGAAGATTGTGCTTGGGCATCTACTAGGGATGCATCGATGGTTAAGTTACGTGAAACGGGGCTAGCGGGGATTGTCATTCGTATGTTCTGGGCTTCAAGAAAACCGGGAACCTTTCTCGAATCTTCGTTGGCTGGGGTGTAGGCGATATGATTTGCATGATCTGTATCGTAGTAGAACGTATCGTGGGGAGGTAAATTCTCACTTTCAATGACTACATCCATACCATCCATGGAGATAGTAACACATTTGAAGTACGTTTTGTAAAAGGCAGGGGCATTGTCATCGATGGAGGTAGTGCAGGTCTCCAGGGTTCGCTTGCCAGTCTCTTGAGTGTTCGTGTTGCTGTTATCTTCATTTTGATTGCTGCCGGTCTCTTGAGTGTTCGTGTTGCTGGTATTTTCATCTTTGCCACAGCCCAGTGCTAGTAATATCATCAGCACCCAATAACGGATTGAAAAGCCTTTGGCCCGCTTCGAGTAAATGGATCTTGTCTTCATGGTATCTCCCCCTTTATGTGTAGGGTGTAGGTTTACATGTTTGGGATGGGAATGACACGGTTTATTAAACGGGATATCTGGAGTGAGAATTTTGAGATCTCTGGGGGCTTGAGCCTTCGCCGGGAGGTCTGATTCGAAACATTGTGCTTACTTTCGTTGTATGAACTAACCGAGAGGTTTACGGTTTTTTTTGGGAACCATTGAGACTAGACTCTTGGTGGTATTTTTTGGTTTAACCATTTCATGAATACAATCTACTCTCTTATTGAAACACGCCGCACAGTGCATTCTTATTGTGCGGAGTCTATTGACCAAAATTTGTTGGAGAAAATCGCAAGAGCGGGTCACTTTGCTCCCTGCCACAAGCACACGTGGCCGTGGCGGTTTACGCTCGTGGGTCCTGAAACGCGCGCTGGTTTAGCGGAACTCGCAGTGCAGGTAAAAGCGGAGAAGCAGTCGTTAACGGAAGAAAAAAAACGGGCAATTAGAGACAAAATTACGGCTCCCGGGGGGCTAGTGGTGGTTTCACAAGTGAAGTCTGAAGACGCCTTTCGAGCCAAAGAAGACTATGCTGCGGTGTCCTGCGCGATTCAGAACATTCAATTGGCTGCTCATGCGGAGTCTCTAGGGGCAAAATGGAGTACGGGGGCGATTACACGAGATGCAAGAACCTACGAGATATTAGGAATTGATGTTGAACTCGAGGAGATTGTGGGTTTTGTTTGGATTGGTATACCTAGAGTTGTTCCAGCCATTAAGAGGCCCGAATTTGAGACAGTGGTACGAAGGT
>CAXGXL010000463.1:0-3820 GCA_964013555.1 uncultured bacterium | reverse complement strand
AGGGGCGCTTTGGCAACCGGCGGGCTCTGTTGTGTCGGACGGTGGTTGGGTTAAGGTAATCGTTGCATAGGCAGAATGTTGCAGAGCGCCGTCTGATACCGTTAGCCGAAAGGAGTAGTCGCCGATTTCTCGCCCTTGAAATTCAAGAATAGGGGAATCTAGTCGACTTAGAAGCGGATTTTGCTCGCTCAAAAGTTCCCAGGTATAGGTTAATTCATCATTGTTGGGATCAGAGCTTTGTTGACCGTCTAGTAGCAACGTAGTTTCAACAAAGCCGGTTGGGATGGTTAAAATGTAAGCTTCGGGGCTTTCGTTTCTTTCGCTTTCACTTGGGCTAGGTTCCGACGGAGGCGCGGGCTTTTTAAAGAAGCTGTCCACCGTGTTCCAAAGCGGGTGCCCAGCATTGATTTTGCCCAGATCCCAGAACATAACTCCCCCAATGTTCTGAGACTGTATGAGTTCGAATTTGGCTTCCATGGAGAAGGTATCTTCACAAAATCGTTGACGTGGGGTGTCGTCCTCGAAATAGAGTTTATAAGGAGTTTGGGCGTCTTCATCCCATCTCTTTTCATCCCCCCAACTACCGTCACAAATAGACAGGGAGATGGCTCTGCCCGTTCCGGTAGCTTGGCCTGGAATGCTGTGGTTTTCGCTGGGCCAATCTCGGCCATAGAGAGGAAGTCCGAGGATGAATTTGTGGCTATTTTCTTCTAGGCCCCACTCTTTGTAGTCGGCAATGGTCCAAGTGAGGTTATGAGTGCCCCAGGTAGAACCGCTAGCTAGAGGTGCTACTGGCCCGGGATTTCCTCCCTTCCAATGGTAACCATACCCCATGATCATTAAGCCATCACTGTGCACTGCTAGTGCGTCGTAATCAAAGCTGCCATTCCAATCGATCGCCGGTGTAGCCAACGATACATGAGATCCTGGAATGGCGGTATGAAAAGCCATACTTAAGTCACGGATAAACGTTACAAAGTTCTCTTTTGGGCTCGGAGATTCTCCAGTCGCGGCGGCGGGGACGAATTCAAAATCAATGTTGATGCCCTGCCCTCCAATAGCTTGAACCTTGTCGAGGAGATTGTCGATAGCTCGCTGGCGCGATACGGGGTTGGCCAAGAGGGCACGAATTCCCTCGTTATCCATGTAGGTTGCCGTTAGAACGACTTTAACCCCGTGGTGTCTACCGGATTGAACGAGAGCCTCACCGTGTGATTCCCAACCGTGGTCCGAGCCGAGTGAGCCATCTGAGTTCATTTCAACGCTAAAGTAGGCTAGGTGAGTCAGGTGCTCCCAGGGAATTTCAGCATCTAGATCTGCCCAATAAGGAAGGTACCCGAAAACAATTCCATCGAAGCGTTCCTCGGCAGCAATTGGCTGATGCTCGTCCTTGAACGGACTATAACTGTAGGACTCCAAGAACGATGGACTTTGACGATTTTCCTCTAAGAATTCAAAATGAGGAGAAGGCGTGCTTGCTGGCGGAAATCCACCCAACGATGAGAACATAACAAGAACGAGCCCAAGCATGCGGCTATCTTGCCATGGTGTTGAATTTAGTCAATTGGAAATAGAGAAAATGGCGTTAGGACCTAGGGCTATGGAATTAGCGAGGTTTGCTGGTGTTGCGCACGCGATTGCGAACTTTTCGCCGTTGTTCCGGCGATAGTTTTTTCCAGCGTTTCATCTTGTCCATGAATTTTCTTCGTTCTTTTGGATTCATCCGCATCATTTTTCGATAGGTTCGCCTCAGTCGGGCTTTACGTTCCGGACTGAAATTACGGTATCGCTTAAAGTTATTGCGAATATTACGTCGCTCATTTTGGGGAAGTCGTTTGAATTTTTGGTACTGCCCTCGGAGCTCATTTTTGCGTTCTTGCGAGAGCGATTTGAATTGTCGATGGCGTTTGAGAATTCGATTTCGCTCTTCTTTGGGGAGCTTTTTAAATAATTTGAGACGTTGCTTGAGAACCTCTTGTTCCTGTGGAGAGAGAGCTTCCCACTGTGCTCGGGCTTTTTGCAGATCATCGTTGCTGGTTGTTGACCAGCCTATGTCGGGAATGAGGAGACATGCACTGAGCAGGAGCGAAAAGATGAGTTTCATTGGATTCTAACCTCATCTTTTTTGGTTGGCTTAGGCGCTACTGGATCTCCGAGTGTGTCGAGTTCAAGGGAATTGAGTTGAGTTATCACATCAAAGTCCTCAAGCTCCTCCAATTGGGCTAAGAGATCGAGATCTTCAACGAGCTCCAATTCCATGGCTAAGCTTAAATCGGGATCGAAGAGTGTCGGATCTTGCATCTCTGGTTGGTTGAGGGTTACCAAAACAAGCGCGGTTGCTCCGGCCATTGCTCCGGCAAACCACCATTGAAATTTGCGGACAAACGACTCAATTCGAGAGTCGGTTTTTGTTTGTTTGAGTTCCTCGAGTTTTGCGTAAAATCGAGTGTCGAAGCCAGGCCGTAAGACCGGGGGCTCTCTATCGAGTTCCAAAAAAGCGTCTAGGCTTTGAGATGAATTTTGAAGAGTTTGGCAGTGGCTGCACGATAGAATATGGTTCTGCGCTTGGGGGGGAAGCGATTTGGAGTTATATTGCGCCTCCAGCAGAGCTTCTTGAATCTCACTGCATTGCATGGCCCACAACCTCTCTTTGTTTGAGCAATTTCAATTGATGAGATAATTTCTCCCGTGCTCGGTGAATCAGCGACTTTACTGCACTTTCTGTAAGTTCAAGTGCTATAGAAGCTTCTTTATAGCTCATTCCTTCGTAGTGACATAAGACCAACGCAGCTCTTTGGTTTTCGGGCAAACCAAAGAGCATTTTATTGAGGGTAGTACGTAATTCGGAAGTCTGAGCTTCGGTTTCCGGGGTGGAATTGGCCGTCGGATGGACATCGTGGCGTTCATCCAGTTCTTGGTTTCGATCGACTAATTTGGTGTCGTGACGGGCTTGGATATTGAGGCAATGATTCGTAGCGATCCGAAAGAGAAAGGTTGAAAAACGAGCGGTGGGTTTATATTGGGTTCTGCTCTTGTAGAGTTTGAGAAACACATCCTGCGCTGCCTCTTCATTTTGAGCAGGATCTTGCAGAAACCGTCGCGTGAAATGCACGATGCGATTTCGGTATTTCTCGTAAAGTTTCACAAAAGACTCCTCGTCTCCATTCTTAAATGCGAGCATCAATTCCACGTCAGGATCAGTCATTTTCGGTCGAAGTGGTGCTTCGTCTCTCTTTTTCAAACCACGAGCTCCCGAAAAAGTTTCGATTGAGTTCTCTTTACAATGAGCCCGGTTAGGACTCCAACACTTTTCAATAGACTGCTAAAATTCTCTTGAAAAATCAAACATTTAGAACTTTTAAGGGAAATATCTTAGTGCCGGGATGAGGATTCTCGATATCCCCATGGAAGAGGCATTCGTTGTGGGATGCCAATAAGGTGAATAATTACAGGTCCTTAAACAGGTTTTTCTTAGGTGGCGCCTCTACGGAATTTGATCTAAGGCGGCACGATTCCTAACTTTTTTTGATGTTTTTCACTTTTATTCGGCTCCCAGGGAGAAAATCAAGGTGAGGGGATTCGGAAAAGGGCCCAAAACGCACGTTTGTACCTGGATGACCTTTGTATGACTCTTAGCGAAATGTCACTTTAAGTGCACTCAATTAACTCAGGAGTCCTCGAGTTTTGGGATTTAACTATCTGTTAGAGAAAGTTCATCGGATTTGTGAGTTGTTCTCAAACCACGCTCGTGAGTACCGACGTGAGTACCGAATCATAAAGGCTGCTTCTTTTAAATGGGGGGAGCTTAATCCAGTTTGTT
>CAXGXL010000462.1:0-3826 GCA_964013555.1 uncultured bacterium | reverse complement strand
TAGAGAGTCTAACAAGTCTTTTTAAGCGTGGTAGCCAATCAAGCAACGCCGAGGAACGGCGATTTGCCGTGTCCATGCATGAACTGAGTATGGATTTACTTGTGAAGCTTCGGGTGCTTAAAAGCGTGTTCATCGTTGAGGTGGCGAATCAAAAAGAACGTCGAGAAGATTATGAGGAGTGGGACCGCACCAGCGGGGAAATTGCCCAAGTTTATAGGAGAAAATTCAAAGAGTTCTCGAAAACTCTAGCAAGTCTCATTGAGCTAGTGCTGGCTGACTATGCGAAAATGGTGAGGGGCATTGATTCTTATCGCGCTCAAAGCCTGGACCGGAAGCAAATCAAAGCAGCCCTAATTGGCAGTTTGAATCCTTGCCTTAAGCTTTCAAAAAAGCTCAACGAGTTCCTAAAGGAAGCTAGTAGTTCCAGAGATAAACGAATTAGGAAGGCGGCGCTCGCTTCGTCTCAACTAAACAAAGAGATGGCGAAAACGCTAAAGGCGGCCAAGTTGGCACTCAAAAGGGGGCGCAATGATCCCACGTCCGGTTGGAGTGTTTCAATTAATGAAACACTTAGATTGTATAGTTTGTTGAGGTTGGAGATCGAGAGGATACTATCTTTGAGTCGGTTTCGGATTATCGCTGAAGATGTAGATTCTCAACTCGATGATTTTACTAAGACCGTGCAGGCTTTTAAGGCGGAGATCGAGGCGCTGCTCTCTAATCCGGACCGCAGCATTAGGGCGATTCGAGAACTTGTGGAGAAACTTAACAAGGCTCTTGCTCGAGTTGAGAAACGCTCAGGAGATTATGCGGTCGATCAGGCTATAGTGTTGGGCGAAGAAATCGGCGCCCAAGCAAAGGGGTTACTTGGTTCTTCAAAGAGTGGGGCAATAAGAAGAAAGTGGCCGCCCATTGTCAATAACTTTGTGAGCAGGACCGGCAAGATTAAGTTTATGAATAGAGCTCAGCGCAAGATAGAAGAGTCGCGACTAAAGTCCTGCAAGACGACCGCTCGAAAATTGCTCGTGAAGGCCAAAAAAATTACCCGTCTTAGTAGGAGCGAACGGGAACTCAAGGAGAGAATAAAGGAAGTTCAAAGATTGGAATCGAAATTTCATCGCAAATACAAAATCTTAGATCGCAAGATGCAAAAAGCCAGGGATACGTTGAGTGGCTTTAGTGGGCCAAGAGCATGGTTAGGTACCAAGCGTGCTCTGAAGACCGTGGGCAAGAAGCGTTACGCTAAGTGGAAAAAGAAACTCGACGCGAGTGATGAAAAGTGCAAGGGCTATTTCGCTTCATGGAGAGAGCTTGCCGGAAAGGCGATTGGGTCTAAAGCGGTTCAATAGATTGGAGTGGTCGTTTTAGATGAGGTGGCTACCTGGGGAAGGACCTTGTTCTCTTGGGGCGGGAATGAGTCGTGGTTGGATGCGGAAAATCGATTTGAGGTCAATTTACAAAGGTGCAAGGCAAGGTGGTAGATTTGTCCAGATAATAGCGAAGAGAGTTAACTTGGATTGCGGACCGAGTTGGTGAGTCTAACTTTTAAAGGCGGAGTTTTGAACAACTCGGCGATTGCGCTTAACCATGGTTGTTTTGGGGCGTACAGCGAGAGCCTTGTCGAAATACGAGAGTGAGTGTTCTCGCCAATAATCGAAACCAGTTTGGTCCTTTTTTTCACGACTGGACTTGGCAGCGTGCCAACAAGTCGTTGCAAGGTTGTTCAAAATTGGCCAACGTTCACTTTCCGTGGATTCCAATTCCAATGCGGTTTGAAGTGCTCCTAATGCGGCAGGAAAACGTCCAATGCTTCCATAAAGGGTTGCCATCTCGCAATAGATTTTGCTGGATTGTGGCTTTCGCTCTAGAGCTTCGGTGAAGAAGCGCAAGGCCGCGGAGCTTTCCTTGAGGTCCCAACATTCGTAAGCAAGTGCAAGCAAACTATCTAAACTGGCGCCATGCTGCCGGGAGATAAGTGAAAAAGCGACTAGCTGCTGGCGAGCTTTGTCAGCATCGGCCATGTAGTACTGGTCAAAATGTTGAGCGAATATATCGACGCAGCTTAGACCGGATTGATGGGATGATTGAAGAGCGTGCAAACCAGCGCGGTCATTTTGCGGGGTTAGGTTCAAAGCTTTGGAGAAGTGTTCATCGCGAAGTTTGGCGCACTCGGCGCCCCACTCTTGACTGTCTGGGCAGGTGACCACCTTTGAAAACAAAAGGGCGTAACATTGTCCCAGGGCTTGATGCACAGCTGCGGATTCGCCGACGCAATCGAGCAAGTGATGATAATGTTGCAAAGCCTTTTGAGTCAGGCCCAAAGCAAACGCTAAATCGCCAACCAGTTGATGGTAGCCAGGTCTGTCAGTTGGTTGAGTAACCTGATTTTCTAGGGTGCTAAGCAAGTTCATAGCAGGTACATCAAGACGTTCAGTCAGGGCTTTGCGGGCGAGTAGAACGATATCGTCAACGCTGGATTTATCAAAATTGCG
The DNA here is from genome assembly GCA_964013555.1 of uncultured bacterium. Taxonomy (GTDB): domain Bacteria; phylum Myxococcota; class XYA12-FULL-58-9; order XYA12-FULL-58-9; family JABJBS01; genus CAXGXL01. Next base: position 1,334 of record CAXGXL010000462.1, on the reverse strand, counting down.
GGTTACTCGTTGAAGTAGCTGCTCTTTTTCGAGGGAGTTGTTGAGACTGTCGTAGATTGCCAAAGCGCAAGCTGCGTCGCCGCCGAATTTTTGAACCAGGCGTTTAAGTGCAGGGATGCTCTCGTGCGCGTACCCATGATTTACGGCCTTAAGGAGGTGCTCTTGGGCTAGAGAAATACCATTTCTTATTTTGGAGGCGTCCTGGCTAGATAATGGGCGGGGTGCGTGTGCTGCTTTTTCAGCTTCCCGTAAGGCAAGTTGGCCGAGCCGGGAATGTAAGTCGGCGCGTCCCGGCAATTTAGTTAAGGCCACTTCGTAGGTTCGAATGGCTTTCCCTGAAAAGTCAAAGGTGTCATAGGGGGGGGGCAACTTCGCTTTTTGTCCAATAAGCTGTTCTAGGCATAAAGCGGAGAGAATACAGAACTCACCGTCGTTCGCACCTAATTTTTGAGCTTCACCCAAATGCAAAAAAGCCTCAAAATAATTTGGCTCGGTGCCATACATTTCAGTGTGAGCAACTGCCATAAGTGCCCTAGCAGTGTCGTTGGGTAACTCGGTTTTCCCATGGAGAGTATCGGGATAAAACGTCGCAGGTGGTGCGGAAGGAATTGGCATTTCGACTGGTGCGGCGACGGGGAGGTATCCGGTGGAGTAGGGCGGTGGCGGAACGGGGATAGCGTCGCTTTGTACGGGAATCCCTGTGTTTCGATTAAAATAATCCGGGTTTAGAGAATAGCTCACCGAGGAATGGGAGGGAAGTTGCTCACCACCGGTGTGGGGTTGAGCTTGTTGCTGGATATTGTAGGCCGTATTTTGGAAAAACGAGGTTTTCATTTACATTTCTCCGTTTCCGCCGGCGGTTAGCTGACGAACGAGTTGTTCCAGTGAGTCTTCATGCTCATCAATTAAGGCTTGGGCTTGCTCTTTCAGGTAGGCGACATTTCCGCTGGAAGCATCGTCCATAGCTTCGTGGCTAGAGACGATATCGCATTGAAAACGATAATAGAGGTTTGCGGGAAGTTCTTCTTGCATCACTTCGTCTACCCGGCAAGAATTTCCATAAAGTAGTATATTGGGGGCAGTTCTTGCCCAGTGCACCAACCCCCATTTCTTGGCTTCATCGTAGGTCGCCGGCGCTTTGGCGACGCCTGTACCTAAGGACAACATGAGGTATTGGCCACTTGAACCATACAATTGACGAGCTTCCTCTAAGGCGGTGGAAGCGGGGTTATTGTCAAACATTCCGCCGTCTAAAAATGTAAAGCTCTGCTGGCCTTTTACAAAATGAGCCGGTTCGAAATAAGTTGGCGCTGCAGATGTCGCCCTTGCAGCTT
>CAXGXL010000461.1:0-3827 GCA_964013555.1 uncultured bacterium | reverse complement strand
CGAAGAACCATCATCCTCCGAACCCGAGGAACCATCATCCTCCGAACCCGAAGAACCATCATCCTCCGAACCCGAGGAACCATCATCCTCCGAACCCGAAGAATTGCTCGGGCCAGGTCCAGCTACCACCTCTCCCTCGTCAGCCGCCGGAGTCTCTTCTGGAGCTTCGCTTTCATTCGTCTCCCCCACTGGCTGCTCCTCCGTATTCTGGGAGGACGAATCGGTTTGCGCTCCTTCCGAGGAGTGGGACACGCCGCAATGAATCGATAACAAAGCGCAGAAAATCACCAAACAACAATAAACTCTAGACATCCTATTTGTCCTATCGGTATGGGCTAGCGGCGAGTCTATCCCACAAAACGACGCCCCGGCTACGGCAAATTGCAACAAAATAGGCTAAATCCAGGATGGCTCTCGTTGACCCCTCAAGAGGGGTCTGCTAACCCCACCTTATGACCGACGAATCACTTAATCAACGTAGCGGCCTGCCTTTTGAAAATATCGAAACCAAGTGGCAGAACTATTGGGAAAAAAACAACACTTTTAAGGCCATCGATTTTAGCGAAAAGCCGAAGTATTACGTCTTAGATATGTTTCCCTACCCTTCAGGAGCGGGACTTCACGTGGGGCACCCTGAAGGTTATACAGCAACCGATATCATGGCCCGATACAAATGGGCGCGAGGCTTCAATGTCTTGCACCCAATGGGTTTTGATTCCTTTGGTCTACCGGCTGAACAATATGCCCTCAAAACCGGTACCCACCCAGCCGAAACGACAGCCAAGAACATCGAAACCTTTCGGCGACAGCTCAAAGCCTTTGGTTTCGCCATTGATTGGGATCGTGAATTAGCGACCTCCAACGAAGATTACTACAAATGGACACAGTGGATTTTCTTGCAACTCTACAAGAAAGGCTTAGCCTATCAGAGTGAGCAACCTGTCAATTGGTGTCCTGAATTAGGAACCGTGTTATCTAACGAAGAAGTCATTGACGGTAAGAGCGAGCGTGGCGGCCATCCGGTCGTGCGTCGTCCCATGAGGCAATGGGTTCTCAAAATTACCGAGTATGCCGACAAATTGCTCGAAGATCTCGAGCACGTAGATTGGCCAAACGGCACGCTTCAAATGCAAAAGAACTGGATTGGTAGATCAACGGGAGCCAATGTTCTATTCGGTATTGAAGGACACCCTAGCAATCTAGAAGTCTACACCACCCGACCTGATACTCTCTTTGGCGCAACCTATATGGTACTCGCCCCTGAGCACCCCCTAGTCAACGAAATTACAACTCCCGAGCAAATAGCTCAGGTCACAGAATATGTCGAAACGGCAGCTGGCAAAAGTGACCTAGAGCGTACTGACTTAGCAAAAGGCAAGTCTGGTGTGTTTACCGGCTCTTATGCAATCAATCCCGTCAACGATGCCAAAATTCCTATCTGGGTAGCAGACTACGTCTTAATCTCCTATGGCACCGGCGCCATAATGGCGGTTCCCGCTCACGACACCCGCGATCACGAATTCGCCCAAACCTTTGACCTCCCTATTATCGATGTCGTCGAAAACCCAGATGGCGACAACATTGAATTTACAGGAAATGGAATTTCAATCAATTCGGGAAGATTCACCGGGCTTTCTACCGAAGAATGCAAAGAGCAAATTACCACCTGGCTCGAAGAGAAAAACCTGGGCAAAGCAGCAGTCAATTACAAATTACGAGACTGGCTCTTTAGTCGTCAACGGTATTGGGGTGAACCATTTCCACTTTTCTTAAGAGAAGATGGCACCGAGGTTCCGGTGCCGGAAGATGACTTGCCGGTGCGCCTGCCAGAAGTCGCCAAATACCATCCCAACCAGGACGGCGACCCACCTTTGGCCAATGCACCCGAAGAATGGCTCTATGCCACCAATCCAGAAACCGGCGAGAAACTAACTCGTGAAACCAATACGATGCCCCAATGGGCGGGTTCATGCTGGTACTATCTCCGTTATTTAGACCCTCACAATGAAGGCCAAGCCTGGGACCGAGAAAAAGAAAAGTACTGGATGCCCGTCGATCTTTACGTTGGTGGATCTGAGCACGCCGTCCTTCACCTTCTCTACGCCCGATTTTGGCACAAGGTCCTCTACGACCTTGGGCACGTCTCAACTCCCGAACCGTTCACCAAACTGATCCACCAAGGAATGATACTCGGCGAAGATAGCCAGAAGATGTCGAAATCTCGGGGCAATGTAGTCAACCCCGACGATGTCATCAAAGAATTCGGAGCCGATGCCTTCCGCGTGTACGAAATGTTCATGGGACCTCTTGAAGACGTGAAACCATGGCAAACATCGGGTCTAAAAGGAACCAAAAGATTCTTAGACCGAGTCTGGAATCTCTATGACCGTGGCGTAACCGATAACCCGCCATCCGAGAAGCTTAAACGGTCCCTGCACAAAACCGTCAAGAAAGTGACCGAGGATATAGAGCGAATGCGATTTAATACGGCAATCGCAATCATGATGGAGTTCCTAAATGAAGCCAATAAAGAACCCCTGAGCCGCGAAATCGCTGAACCATTTGCGCAAATACTAGCGCCCATAGCTCCTCACATCGCAGAAGAACTATGGGAGAAATTGGGACACGAACCATCCATCGCTCATTCTGGCTGGCCTCTTTGGGATGAAAAGCTATGCACTGACGAAATGGCGACCTATGTCGTCCAGATCAAAGGAAAGGTTCGCGACCGATTTGAGGTATCCAAAGATGCTTCGAAGGAGCAAATTGAAGCACTTGCCCAGTCACGTCCTAATGTTCAAAAATGGTTAGAAGGTCACGAGGTAAAGAAGGTAATAGTCGTTCCCGGTAAGTTGGTATCATTTGTCGTCTAGGAGAGCTCTCTAACCCTAGCCCAAACTTATCACCTCTCCCTTTTGTATAATCTTACATTCCCGTAGCGACATACCTCTGGCCTGCATTCGTGGGTATAAATAGGTTGTAGTGCAAGTTTAGGCAGCCCTTTTCCCTCACGCCTATTTTGCTACACTTTTGGAAGCCTATAAATAATTGTTCAATGATGCCGAGCAAAACTCAATTTCGCTTAGCGCAAGAGTCCCACAAAAAACGGTCTGAAAAAGAGCCTAAAACTCGTTATTTGAAGCTTCAACCCTAATAAGGTACTATGAAACGACTATGATTCAAGATCGACACTTTGGTATTCCTACCGCAAGGGCTCTTCTATCACCCCGGGAGTCTCCAATTTGCATCGGCACGAGCATAAATTCCATACTCTTTGTCGCAATAGGCGTAATGTGTTCTCTTTTAATCAGTCAAGCGACCCAAGCACAAAAGAGCACGGTTCATGCTTCAATCGAACACGAAGGAAAAATCGACTGCTTCTCTCTCGAATTTATGGCCGCGCAAACAAAACCACCTTCTTGCGAACCCTCGGCCGTAGAGACCCTGGCTGGTCGTATTTTTTTTGGGAACGACAAAAACATATCGGGAGAGGGTCTCTCGGCTATAATCTGGTACCAAAAAGCTAGCAAGAGTTTAGCTGGCACACCAGATGGCCATGTAGCCCTAGGCCCCATACAGAAAGCCCGAAAATGGGAAGCACTTGCCAAAATTCACGGGACCTCCATTCTTTTGGCAAGCACAGCATTTGACCGAATCAAAAAAGGCGGAAAATGGGATAGCTATAACACACTCATTGCGTGGGATGCAGCGACTAACAACCGAGTTCAAATAATAAATGAAGTTAAAAGTAACGGCCGCTCTAGCTCTCTCGAAATGCGCTCCCTGTTTAAGGCAGCACTCGCCAACAAAGATTTCCCCAAAGGCCC
>CAXGXL010000460.1:0-3837 GCA_964013555.1 uncultured bacterium | reverse complement strand
GATATCGAGGCAGGTCTTAAGTTAATGTCTGACCAAGACGGAGCACAGGCTCTAAACGCCGATGGTGATGGTGATGTGGATGGCGACGATTTTAAGGTCTATTTTGATAAAGATGGTGTTCTCCGCACGAAAACGCCGACGCCGTCGATGAAATTAAAGGCACTAGCTAAGTCGAAGGCCAAAAGCAGCATAGCCGACAAATTTTTGGTGGCCTGGGCGAAGACGATATGCGCCAATGACCCCGCTGGAGCAGCAAAACGACTAATGGCGGCTACGGATGGAAAGGTAGGGGCGGCAGCGTTGGCTGCGGCCAATAGCTATATCCCTATCAAGGGTGCCAAACTAAATGCGAAATCTATAAAATCTATGTGTGAGGCATATGCCGGCTTGAAATTTAGCGGAACAGACGCGGCAAAATGGGCAGGGGTCCATCTCTTTTCTCTCGCATGGTTTGTGACGAAAGCTGCAGGTACCTCTGAGGTCAGTAAAAAACTGAAGTAAAAAGGGCCAAACTTCGGTGGAAAGCGAGGCTTACCCTATCTTAAGACCGTGGAAAGGCCTTTTGAAAATTGTCCTCGGAAGTCTTAGGGTGATTGTCGTGCTCTGATTCTCGCTAGAGGAACTTGAATTCACTTGGTGCTGGAGGAAGTGATTTACGTTTCGGGGTTCGGGCTTTGGGGTGGAACCGCCGAATGTATTCAATAGGTTTTCAGTTGCCCACACAAGAAAAAGCAAAGAGAAACTTAACAGCCGCCCACGGGCTCGCTCTCTTCTGGCTCTAAGGTGTGCTTGATGCGAATTTCTTGGTTCTGAGTGAGCACCAACTCGTGCTGGCTGCGCTTTGCTTTGACTATAAAGTCGATGCCTTTGTCGTGGTCTAGGTCGGTTAAGACAACGCTCGATATCCCTGCGTCGGCCCAGCTGTAGTGGCCATAGCCTTTGGAGGTTACAATTTCGGACCGGCTGCCCGAAGACCAGATGACGACCAGCTTTTCACTTCTCACGGCATTGGGATAATAACCCTCGCCCATGAACTTTTCACGGTGAGTCTCCAAGAAGACTTCGCGAATTTCTTCGACTTGTTCTGCTCCCTTAAGGGGCGTGCGGTAGATGTTCTTTGATACCGACTTTTCGGTCGTTTTGATGAGTTTGAGGTACGGGACAGATTTTTGGGGTGGTGGATTCAAAGAACTCAAGAAAAGAGATGGTTTCGGTCCATCGCTTGTTCGGTTAAATTGGAAGACCAAGTCACCGTTGGGTGGCTTAACTAAATCACCACTACAGCCGTCTTCCATATAAGAACGAATTGTGACCGAGGGTTGTAGAGCTATGTTTTTCCACTGAGCAGTTTTGGTGGCTTTGTTGGCCACAAAACTCCAAACGGTGCGCTCAGCACTAAATTCAGAGCAGTGCCTTTGAGCGAAGCCCCAAGCATGTTTTGTAGGAAGCGTTTTTTTCCAAGGGGCATTGGCTGGAGGTGGTACGTTATGGGTGTATTTCTTGATGAACTTCTTTCTGCAGCTTAAGCGGGGAGGGTGGCGGACATTGTCTTCAGGCAGAAAGAGCGTGCGCTCCACCGGGTCGTCACTGAAGGTACCATTGGAGAAATAAATGGGAAGCAGGGCCTTGAGCCCTTGCTTCGCTTTTCGCAGTCTCTTTTTGTCTCCAGCGGCACGAAGCGCATCGACCAGTAGGCGGACCGCATTGATATCATGGGGAGCTAGAGCAGCCGCACGCTCGGCCCAGCTTCGGCGCTCCTTAATTTCACGCTTATCGAGGGCATTATATTTATCGAGCATGCCTTGCAATGTGGGCTTTTCGTTAGAAAGCAGGCTTTCGAGGGTCCAGCCGGTAAGGTCCGCGTGACGAATTTGAATCCAGCCCTGCTTGCGATTGAGGACTTCTACCTGAGTACCGATGGTGAGTTTCCCCAAGGGCCTTCCTTTAATGCTTGGTAACTTGCGAAGGTTCACTCGCGAGGCTTGCACATACGCCCTATTGGGATAGGACTCTGCCGTGCTCGCAGTGTTCGTTTGTGAATGAACTTCGTTTTGGCCGATGCTAAGGCTGACGAAGGCGAACGTGGCCAAGGCTAATAAGAGATGGTGAGGTTTCATATTAGATCTATGTACCAAGTTATGTGTACTTTCCAGGGCTATTTCGGATTTGTCGCGATTAGCTAGCATCAACAAAAAAAGCTGGGAACCAAGCGACTCTTAAGCCCTACGTTACCATAAATATTCTGAGTGAAGCCTCGGCTTTCTTGCTCGCACCCTACGCTTGAACTGGCGAGCGTGAGTGAGCTCAGGATACAAGGGCGTGCATAACGAGAGTTGGCCCTGCATTGCTGCGCCAGCTGAGAAGCTCTGAGAGCATGGCAATTAGAAAAGTCCATTCTTTGGTTATTCAGCTGCCATTAAACCTTGATTCATGGGGTTCACTTCAATACCAAGTCTCTATGGAACAAGCGGTACGCAAGCGAATACTTCAATTAACTAAGGCCGAGCAAATTACTCGAACTCAGCTTATTACGCCGTTATGGAATAATTACGGTACTCTGTCTCGAGTGCATCTCCAAGGGGGAACCTACCGGTCGGTGATTGTCAAGCACATCAAGATTCCGCCGCAATCCGTTCACCCCCGGGGTTTTGCTGGCTCTATTTCGAAAGAGCGCAAGATTCAGTCGTACCAGGTCGAAACCCATTGGTATCTAAACCAGAATCAAGAGTTGAGTGGGCACTCTCCGACGCCGAGGTGCCTGGATGCCTTTGACGATGGAGACGAACTCTTTTTGCTATTGGAAGATCTCGAAAATAGGGGCTACGTCGACGCTCTAAGCGCCGCGTCGTGGAATGAAATCGAGCTGGTGCTGGGTTGGTTGGCTAACTTTCACGCCCAATTTATCGGCGTCCCCGCTGAGGGGCTTTGGTCAACGGGAACGTATTGGCACCTCGCTACCCGAGCTGACGAACTTGATAAGATTAAGGGCACAAGATTGCATCGGTTTGCAGGTCTTTTGGACGCTAGGTTGCGCTGTAGCCGGTATCAGACTCTAGTGCACGGCGACGCCAAATTGGCGAACTTTTTGTTTAGCCGAGATCGCACCAAGGTTGCCGCGGTTGATTTTCAGTACGTGGGTCAAGGTTGCGCCATGAAGGATGTGGCCTACTTTATCGGAAGTTGCTTAAGTGGCTCGGAGTGTGAACGGCTAGAATCAAAGGTTTTGGAGACCTATTTCGAGCACTTACGAGAGGGCTTGCCCAATGATATTGACGCCGCCGCCCTTGAGGCCGAGTGGCGTTTGCGCTACCCGGTTGCTTGGGCGGATTTTCAGCGGTTTATGACGGGGTGGAGCCCAGAGCACCGAAAACTAACGTCGTACAGTGATATAATCACTCAGCGAGCCATCAACCAGATGGTGGACGAATTGCTGGGGGCCGCTCGAAACGCTTGCTTAGCAGCGGGCCGGTTTATTGAGGAGCATCGAGGCAAGCCCTTGGAGGTTTCTTCTAAGGGGTTTGAGAGCCAAGCATCAGACGTGGTTACTGAAATCGATCTACAAGCTCAAGCCATCATCATGGATATTCTGAAACCTACCATTGACCGGTACGACCTTGGGTTTTTGGCAGAGGAGGGTGAACAAGACCAGAGCCGGCTTGAAAAGCATGCCTTTTGGGCCGTAGATCCCTTGGATGGCACGCAGTATTTTATTGAGGGCGAAAAAGGTTATGCGACGTCGGTGGCGTTGGTGTCCTTGGATGGTAAAACTATTTTGGGGGTGGTGTACGACTCTGCGAATGACGAACTTTATGAGGCGGTTGTCAATGGTGGGGTGAC
>CAXGXL010000459.1:0-3837 GCA_964013555.1 uncultured bacterium | reverse complement strand
CCAAATACGCTCACTCTGCCATGAGTACAAGACTAATCTCATCGTTAACGACCGCACAGAAATTGCCCGCGGTGCTTGTGCGGCCGGCGTCCATATCGGCAAAAACGATCTGCCGCCCAAGCTCGCCCGACAAATAATGGGTCCAATAGCCCTGATCGGAAAAACTGCAAATTCATTTGAAGAAGCCCTCCAAGCTGAACAAGAACCCGTCGATTATATCGGGGTTGGCCCTGTTTTCGGAACGACTTCCAAGGTAAATGCCGCCGAGCCTCTTGGACTAGAAACACTCGAAAAAATAGCCAATCATACAACGAAACCGATCATTGCAATTGGTGGTATTGAACCCGAACATGTTGATGCTCTTATAAAGGCTGGAGCATTTGGCTTCGCTATCCTCTCCGGACTCTGGAAATACCCTTCCCCGCTCGAGAATATACGACTCTATTCAGAAAAACTACGAAGCGCAGTCTTCAAGTACAGAGAAGTCCTATGAAGGATGTTTTGGTCATAGGAGATGGGATTATAGGTCGAAGCATCGCGTACGCATGCACAAAAAGAGGATACCGGACTGCCATTTTGACCGAGCAAAACCAATACAATGCAACTCGTTCCGCTGGAGGTATGCTCACTCCATCAGCGGAGATCGAAAGCGCACAAGCGATTCTGATGCAATTTGCCCAGGAAAGCTGCTCACAATACGCTCAATTTATAAGAGAGATCGAGGATTTCAGCGACACAAAATGCGAATACATCCAAAGTGGAACCTTGATGCTAGCACTGCATCGAGACCATCAAAATGACCTGCGCTACCTGGCCGAAGCACAACGTGCAGTCGGAATGCATGTCCAAGAACTCAACCGTCGAGAAGTTCTGCAAAAAGAACCCAATCTCTCCCCCCAAGTAGTAGGAGCTCTTTACGCTGAGCATGACCACAGCATAAACCCTCGTACTCTACATGCCGCTCTAGGACATGCCCTCGATACGATGCAGGTCAGCACCATAAGGGCTAGCAAGATCCAAGTGCATCCTAGTGACAATCAACTGGACCTCGTTAGCTATTATCAAGCACAAAGGCGTGTAGAAATCAGGGCAACGCATGTTATCGTATGTGCCGGTGCTTGGACCAATGAACTCTTACCCAAACCACTTGCACTGCCCAGCAAACCCATCAAGGGACAATTCGTACGCCTTCAAGGGCCACCTCTAATCGACCAAGTTGTGCGCACACCCGATGTTTACCTAATTCCCAGAGCGCACGGAGAAATCTACGTAGGAGCTTCAACCGAAGACCAAGGGTTTAAGAGTGATCAAACCGCCGGCGCTATCATGGAGTTACTCTACCATGCCTGGCGAGCAGCGCCCGGAATATATGAAATGAATATTCTTGAACAAGGCGTCGGTTTCCGGCCATCACTGAGGGACAATCTTCCTGCCATAGGCAAGACTGCTATTGAAGGTCTTCTCGTCGCCACTGGACACTACCGACATGGCATCATGCTAGCACCCCAAACCAACGACCTAATTCTCGACATTTTGGCAGAAAAACCAAACCCCTATGCTCAGGCGTTCTGCCCGCAGCGTTTCGCCCCGGCCCCACCCAACGATAAACCAATACAGGAGATCACATGATCATCCGACTCAATGGAGAGCCCCAAGAGCTCTGCGATGGCATCACAATTGAAACACTTGTTCAACAACAAAGCAAAGCCGACTCCCCCCAGGGAATCGCAGTCGCCCAAAACGGACAAGTCGTCAGGCGAGCACAATGGGCTTGCACTCCCGTATCCCCGAATGACGATATCGAAATATTACAAGCTGTAGCCGGAGGCTGAGACAATCATGAACAATAAACCAATAAAAGACCCCTGGACAGTAGGAGATCTCACTCTTCATTCTCGAGTTTTACTGGGTACTGCTTCTTATCCAAGCACCGACATAATGCTAAAAGCGCTAGAGGTTTCAGGCACAGAGTTTGTTACTGTATCGCTGCGTCGAGTAGCTACCCAAGGACAAGGAAGCGAAAATCTCTACCAGCTCCTCCAAGAGCGAAAGTACCATCTTCTTCCAAATACTGCGGGTTGCTTCACTGCAAAAGAAGCAGTCATAACGGCTGAAATGGCACGGGAAGCTCTGGGGACTAATTTTATAAAATTAGAAGTCATCGCGGATGAAGAGACTTTATTACCCGATCCGGAACAGCTCTTGGAAGCAGCAGAAGTCTTAGTAAAGGAAGGCTTTCAGGTCCTTCCCTACACAAACGATGATCCCGTTACCGCCCTTAAACTCGAAAATATGGGCTGCGTTGCGGTCATGCCCCTCGCGTCCCCGATAGGAACCGGGCTTGGAATACGCAACCCCCATAACCTAGAGCTCATAACAAGTAGGGCTTGTGTTCCTATTATTGTTGACGCCGGCTTAGGAACTGCATCAGATGTCGCCCTTGCACTGGAATTAGGGTGCGATGCGGTTCTCTTGAACTCAGCAGTCGCTCGTTCTCATGATCCCATTCGCATGGCTCGCGCCATTGGAAATGCTGCATCGGCAGGGCGAGACGCCCGACTTGCAGGGCGGATGGCTCAAAAATTTCTTGCGGAATCAGCCTCACCCCTAGCAGGAAGGGCGTGGCGCTAGTGAAGATCTCTTCGCCAAAACTCTACATCATTGCCGAGCGCGGAGTCTTTCGGTGTGATGAAGAATGGCTCGGCATGCTCCAGGTTGTTGCGGAATGCCTAACCCAGCTCGAGGGCTGCGCTCTACAAGTTCGGGCTCAAGGCTATTCTACTGAATTCCGCTCCAAACAAATGAGACTCGCTCGCGAAAGCCTGGAGAGTTTCATGAATTCAGGACTGAAAGCACTCGCCAACACTTCTATTGAGGAAGCTACCGAGCTCGAGTTTTCAGGGGTTCACCTATCCCGGCAAAATACTCCATCGAGTCCGATTCTCAAAAAATCTATCCCTTCCAAGTTTCTGGTGGGAGCTTCCACCCACGACCTGGAGAGCATCCAAAAGGCCGCCTATATCGGAGCTGATTTTGTTTTATTGGGTCCTGCCTTTGAACCTTTATCTAAGTCCAAGAGCCCTATTGGACTCGAACTATTTTCAAACCTATCAAGGCAGGCACCACTGCCAGTTTTAGCTTTGGGGGGAATCACTCCTAAGCGAGTAGCTCCCTGCATTCACGCCGGAGCCTTTGGAGTCGCCATGATTTCATCTGTAATGAAAGCATCCAACCCCAAGCGAGTAATTCAAAATTTGCATCAAGAAATAGAGCATGCAAGCCACACCAAACGTTCAAGCCGAGCATACATTTAAGGAGAGTAATTATGTCTTTTGATTATCGATATGGAAAGAGTTTTCCTGGAAGCAAAAAAATCTACTTGCCCGGTTCGCGGGACGACATCCAAGTTCCCATGCGACAAGTGGAGCTAGAACCAAGCAGCGGACCAAACGGCGTTGTTTCGAATGCGCCGGTACCGCTCTACGATACTACCGGTCCTTATACTGATGAATCCTACATCGTCGATGACAAAAAGGGCCTTCCATTATTGCGCGAGCCCTGGATTCTAGAGCGAGACGACGTTGAATTCTACCAAGGTCGTAAGCGCCCCAAACAACCTAGGGGCACTGAGTTCTTAGGGGCCGCAGAAAAACCTCTTCGGGCAAAAAAAGGACAGAATGTAACCCAAATGCACTACGCTCGCAAAGGGGTTATCACGCCGGAAATGGAGTATATTGCCATACGCGAAGGGCTTGAACCAGAATTCGTTCGTGAAGAAATTGCAACCGGTCGAGCTATCATCCCAGCCAATATCAATCACCCTGAAGTAGAGCCGAT
>CAXGXL010000458.1:0-3845 GCA_964013555.1 uncultured bacterium | reverse complement strand
TCGACTCGAGGCTATGAGTTGCACTATTGGCGTCTATGCTCACGAATCAAACAATCGGCATTTGTTTACCCTAAAATAGCGCGCCGCAAGGATTAGAAATGACCACCACCGAGCAATTGAGTCTTACCGGAAAAGAATGGGTTTTACCTAGGCCTGCACTAGACCAAAGTTTATTGACCTCAAAAAGACCAGCCTGGGTAGGTCATCTCTTGCATCAACGAGGTTTCCGTAGTGAAGAGGAAATCGCATCCTACCTAGATACATCGCTACAAAATCTAGAAGATCCGGGTTCCATAGCCGATATGGACAAAGCCGTTGAACGCCTCGGTCAAGCTATTTCACTCCAAGAGCCCATTGTGGTTTATGGCGACTACGATGTGGACGGTGTCTGCTCCGCAACAATTTTAGTTGAATTCCTCACCAGCGTTGGGGCCGAAGTCGACTACTACATCCCAAACCGACAAAGTGAAGGCTATGGCGTCAACGAAGAGGCCATCGAGTCTATCGCCCAGCGTGCCGCCGTCTTAATTACAACCGACTGCGGGATCACAGCTGTCGAACCCCTTCGCCGTGCCCAAGAGCTTGGCTTAGATGCGATCGTCGTCGATCACCATCAGGTTCCCGCTCAGCTTCCTCCAGCTGTCGCCCTTCTAGATCCGCATCGCGCAGATTGCCAATTTCCCTTCAAAGGACTCTGTGCTGCCGGTGTCGCCTTCATGCTCATTGCAGCCTTGCGCCGCCACCTCCGAGACACCGACGCTTTTTCCAATATTCGCGAACCAGACATTCGGGTGCACTTGGACGCGGTAGCGTTGGCCACTGTGGCCGATATGGTTCCCATTCAAGGAACCAACCGAATCCTCGTTGCAGCCGGACTGCGCCTGATGGCCCAAAACCAGCGACCAGGTCTAGCCGCCCTAATGAAAGTTTCCCAGATTGAGCCCAGCGAGATTTCTACGAGCGCTCTTGGCTATCGAATCGGACCACGGATAAACGCCCGAGGCCGGCTTGATCACGCAGGTCTGGGTGTCGAGCTGATGCTCACCCAAGATCCCGCAAAAGCAATGGAACTCGCTGAAGTTCTCGACCAAGCCAACCTAAGCCGGCGGGAACTTGAAGGCTCAACCGTAGAGTCTGCACTTAAACGAGTCGACAACGAGAAATTAGACTCCCAAGCCTCAATCGTTTTATACGATCCAACCTGGCACCCTGGTGTCCTTGGCCTTGTGGCCTCCCGAATAGCCTTGCGATTCTGTAGACCTACCATCGTAATAGGGGAAGGAGGCAAAGGTTCTGCACGCAGCATCGAAGGTGTTAATATCTACGATGCCATGGCTGCAGGCCAAGAATACACCATTCGATTCGGCGGACACCACGCCGCAGCCGGTTTAACCATAGCCCCTGACCAAATCCCCGCCTTTCACCAGGCATTTGAACAATCCATTCGTTCTCAAAAAGGTGCTCCCCCTTTCATAGCCACCTTAAAACCTGACCTGGAGGTGAACCCGGAATTACTTAACCTCGACATGGTAGACGAGCTAGAAACACTTTCCCCATTCGGCCAAACCAACCCTGAACCGCTTTTTTTGGTTCAAAGAGTTGCCATCCGCTCGAAACGGGTTGTCGGAAAAACACATCTCAAGCTCACTTTGGGCAAACAAGCCCATGATGCTATCGCGTTTGGATTTGCTGAGCATCTAAACGCCATAGGCAATCATGTAGATGCCATCTTTAAAATTGAACGAAACTCATTTCGCGGAAAAGAAAGCCTGCAGCTGAAAATTGAAGATCTGCGCCCCTGCAAGAATTGAAGGGGACTGGCTTTTCCTCATTGACCGAACCCCTCTCTCATGTTTGCTTGCATTAGAAAACTGCCCGACCAGCCTCGGGCCTCAACTTCAGGAAATCTATCGTGACAACCAATCAAGAACTTATCTCGTTAGTGGATGATTACAGCGCCCACAACTATCATCCTCTTCCTGTAGTTGTAGCAGACGCAAAAGGGGTTTGGGTCCAAGACGCGGAAGGCAACAAATTCATGGATATGCTCGCAGCCTATTCCGCTGTTAATTTCGGGCATAGTAACCCAGACCTCATAGCTGCAGCGACAGAGCAGCTATCCAAAGTTACCCTAACAAGTCGCGCTTTTCACAATGCTCAACTTGGTCCATTTTGTAGAGAACTCGCAGAACTATGTGGAATGGAAGCTGTGCTGCCAATGAATACCGGGGCTGAAGCCGTTGAAACGGCTTTGAAGACTGCCCGTAAATGGGGTTACACCCAAAAGGGGGTTGAGGCCAACAAAGCCAAAATTCTCGTATGCGAAGGAAATTTTCACGGTCGAACGACTACTATTGTTAGCTTCAGCGATGACCCTCAATGCCGGGACGGATTCGGCCCTTTTACCCCTGGATTTGAATTGGTAAAATACGGGGATATTGATTCACTTCGAGATGCCATAGATGACAACACCGTAGCCTTCATGATGGAACCCATTCAAGGAGAAGGCGGAGTAATCATTCCGGAAGAGGGCTACCTCAAAGAGGTGCGTGAGCTCTGCACCCAAAACAACATTCTCTTTATTGCCGATGAAATCCAAGCTGGCCTCGGACGCACTGGAAAAACCTTCGCGTGCAATTGGGAGGAGGTCCAGCCAGACATCTACATCCTCGGTAAAGCCCTCGGCGGCGGCATCGTTCCGATTTCTGCCGTAGTAAGCTCACGCAAGATACTCAGCGTTTTTAACCCCGGAGATCATGGAAGTACTTTTGGGGGCAACCCATTGGCATGTGCAGTAGCCCGAAAAGTTATCTCCATTTTGAATACAAACGAATACCAGAATCGAGCTCTTGAACTAGGGAGATACCTACTCAATAAATTCCACGAAGCAAACTTTGACTGTATTGAAACCATTCGCGCCCGAGGGCTTTGGATGGGCATAGAAATTAAGAAGTCAGTCGGTGTGGCCAGACCCTATTGCGAGCGCTTAATGGCAGAAGGCATATTGTGCAAAGAAACCCATGAGCAAACAATCCGAATTGCCCCGCCTCTGTGTATCACCCAAGAAGAAATTGATTGGGCATTCTCGAAAATAGAGATGGTGTTAGGGGAGAAATGAACTTATTTCTTCTCGTCGCATCCTTGTAGCCTCTAGCCTCAGGGAAAATGCTTCCTCAACCTACGTCTAACCTTTCATGCCCCGCTTCTCTACAAAATAAAACAGGACCTACCGGGCCCTGAATCCGATGATCTCAGCAATAATCCCAGTTGGCGGGACACTAACCATCCGCCTGGTCTTGAAAACAATGAGTTTTTTTGAGTTCCCTTGAAACAAAGAGTCCCTTATTGCGTATTAGTCTATTACCTATTTCCCCATGCTTATTCCCGCTTCCAAGAATCTGCGCCATCTATCTGTGGAACATAAGTAGGTCAGATTTCTTTCCTTGCTTCGAAAAAAGTCAAAGGTTACTATCTTAGTAGGTAAGTGCAAGAAGAACCCGTTTCGAAGCAATTCAAACGACCAATAATCCAATATTTCGAATAATCCGGACTTTCGACAAACGAGTACCACAATGACGATTCTTCGTACGCTTACCAAATTTTCATCTTAATATGCGACACGTAGATCTAATTAGCAGCAGGCAATAATGAAATAATGAACTAGCAACTCCAGGTTTTTGCACATGAAGAACTCCATCGGATTCAACCTTCCAACCTTCATTCTCTATTTGGGGATCACCTCAGCGCCTCTTAGCACTGCCCATGCTTTTCAAATAGGCAGCGCCGTCTCAACTTTTTGTCACGAAAAAATAACGCTCTTAGGTGCATTTTGTAAAACTCACACT
>CAXGXL010000457.1:0-3849 GCA_964013555.1 uncultured bacterium | reverse complement strand
CGTAGGTCGATAGAAAATCTGCTCTCAATGTATCGATGGTAAGTAAAACAATATTGGGAGATTGCTCCTGGACAATCCCTGGAAAGGAGCTTGGGTTTAATTGGGACGTGGAGTCCGCAAGCAATGGGTTCGAAAAGTCTTGAGTTTGCTTTTGGCAACCTATTGATAAAGTCAATAGAAAAGCCATCCATAAGCGACCTTGCACTTGCATATGCCCGCCCTCCTAGGGGCCATTATGGAATCTAGGGAGGATTGTGGCCAATTTTCTGCGGGAATTTGGGCTATTTTTTCGAAGATGGGGGGGATGGGGGCGTGCTTTTTTTGAAGTACCGACCAGAGAATACATGTCCGAGTCGATCTCCAATGGCGGGTAGGCTCCGGATGGTAAACACGGCAACGGTAATAATTGCCAAGATAAGAAACTCGCCGGTGTTAAGCATCGAAGCCAACCTGAAAGCTATGGCTTAAGAGGGTCTTGTCTGCAAAGTTGAGTTGCCCGATATCGATTTCGTAGAGAAGCTTGATAAACGACGTCTGCACCTGAGTTCCAATGACGAATCGGTTGAATATGTTTTCAGTTATTTTCATTCGAGGAAATGTATAAAGGGAGCCACTGGCACCGCCGCCTTGGTCTCTTACATCGTAGGGGGTTTCATCGATTACATCGCTGGTAGCATCCATTCCCACTAGCCCAAAAGCCAAATAAGGATTGATTCTCACCATTCCACCAATTCCTATGGGGAGCGATACGATTACATCTGCCTCACCAGTGGTGACGACAAAATCATCGGCCCCAAACAAAGTAGATGCGGCCCCGCGAAGGGAAATACTGGGAAACCATCGAATATAGGATTCGTGCAGTGCAATTTTTAGATCGGCCCCAACCATAAACATGTTGCTACCGGCCAAGTAGCTTCCGTTAATTCCTATTTCGGTGGAGATGGGAAGGCCCTTGCGCAGATGAATGTAGGGAATCCACAGTGCAGCAGGGATTTTCCTATCGCGAATGGCCGCTTCAAAAATAGGAGAGCCAGGTTGTCCTTGCCAATAGTTAAGGTCTTCCGAAATATCGGCTTGGCTAGCTCCCAAAGAGAATTCGAATCCACTTACCCCCAGGGTTTCCGCGGGAGTTAATGGTTTTGGGGCAAGAGCTAATGCCAGCTCTGAGGTTAGTAGTCGGAACCTTTTTACCGCAGGGTCATCTAAGCTATTGGTTTGGGGGCGCCCCAATCCTCGAATTTGGATATCGTGGGGGCTGGCCATTGCGACCAGGGGAACAAAGAGCATTCCCAAGACGGCCAGTCCCAATGAAAGTACTTGAATTGGCGTATATTTCACAACTTCTGATATCCTTTGAGCCTAGTAGTTATAACTTCGGGGAACTATTGAACGCCCAAGTGCTGGTGTCAACCAGTTGGGCTGCCTATATCCTTAAACGCTGCGTGAAGGTCAATAAGGCTGGTTAAATCATGTGCATCTAAGGGGAGTTCCGGAAGGGCAATGACCGGCAGGCCCTCTAGCTTTTCTCGTATGTACTCGATGGCCCGCTGGTCCCGCTGGACTAACGAGGCCTCTTCCCTAAGGGCGTTTAACAATTGGTCCAATTCAGAGGGATTCATATTTACTGAGCAGGCCGCCTTGATTTCTTCCAGATCTTCGAAATTAAAGGCACTGGTGCGGAGTCGATTAATCACCACGGCGCTTGGTGAGTAGTCGCCGCTTTGCAGTTCTCGATAAAAACGCAGCATCGCCGAGCGCTGATTGTGGTGGGGCGAGGTGACTAAATTGAATGCAACTTGTTCGGAGTGCAAAACTCTGCGGACTTCATTATATCGTTCCCGAAATCCATCAAACATCGTTGAAAGGGCCAGTAAGAATTCGGCAAGCTCGCGAAGCGTCTCTCCACCAGCCATTTTGCCGAGGGTACGGTGAAAGAGATTGGAGCTGACGTCTAAGACCCGAAGGGATAATTTCCCAGCTAGAGCATAGGGTTTGAGTAACCATTGCAGGGATTCATGCTCTAAAAAGTCGATCATTTTTCCCGGTGCTTCGAGAAAGTCAATGGCGTTTTGGGATGGGGGCGTGTCGAGCACAATGAGATCATATTTTTGTGCGTGATAGACCTCATAGAGTTTTTCCACCGCGGCAAATTCTTGAGCACCGGCCAGGGCTGTAGATAACGATGTGTAGAACCTATTTTCGAGAATATTTTGTCGGGCCTTTTCGTTGGGTGAGACGCGATTGATTACTCCGTCAAAGGTTTCTTTTACATCGGGCATCATAGCCCACAAAGGAGCTTTGAGGGGAAAGCCAAGGGATTCAAAAATCGACGCAGGGATTTGCTTTTCTGTGTTGCCTATGTCCTCAATTCCGAGGGCATTTGCCAATCGACGGGCGGGATCGATGGTCATGACGAGGGTCTTCAGACCGCTTTGCGCTGCCGCTACGGCGATGGAGGCAGCTACTGTTGTTTTTCCCACTCCTCCTGTGCCGACGCATATCAAGAGTTTTCGATTGTGCCAGATGGGATTGCTCATGGCTTTAAGCTCCTTGGGCTAAAGAGGCAATCACCGATGAGTTCAGCTAAAGATCCAATGTGCTGCTTATCGAGTCGTTTTTCAACCAAGAGGCGCGGAAGCCGAATGGAGTTTTCTTGGAGGGCTTTAGGGAGGGTCGCGATGTGTTCTTCTCCAGCGATGCGCTTAAGCTCGCGCTGGTGGAGAGTTGTGGAGGCTTTGGTTAGTGTAGGTGAGCCGGGGGCCAAAGCCTCAAGGGTCTGCAGACTTTGGGGCGCGAGTTGATTAATGGATTGATTAATAAACATGGCTCCACACGAGATACCAAGCTCGTTGGTGCAGACGTTATAGAGTTCTTTGGCTTCGTTTACCGGCATTTCCTCGGGAAGAGTCACGATATGAACGCAAGTTTTTTTGTGATCACAAATCAATTCTCTGATGATTTTAGCATTTTCTCGCATTGCCCCTGGTGGAACGACTCCTTCGATAGCAAGGGGAGTTCGTAGCATTGAAATTGCATGGCCCGTTGCAGGTGCATCCAATACGATTACATCGAATCGGTTTTTTCCTGCGACTCGCTCTTGTTCGTGAAACCAGAGTTTTCCTAAGGTTACCATTTCACCAAGGGAGGGGATTAGTCTTAAGAAATGGTGGACGAATCGGTTCTTAAAAACGGCCTTGTAGATCGATTCAAACCGAAGCATCAAAATAGCATATTCACGAATGGCGTCTTGTGGGTTGATGTCGACTACGAAGAGGTTTTCGAGGACCTCACGCATTTCAAAGCCGACGGGTTTTGCTCCTAAGAGTGTGGTGAGTTGGTCGTGTCCATTTGTCTCCGCAAGAAGGACACGTTTTCCACGTTTGGCTTCAGCCAGGGCAATGGCACAAGCAGTTACAGATTTCCCGACTCCCCCTTTGCCCGTAACTATACGAAAACGCGTCGATTCGTCTTGAAGTGTGGGCTCTAAGAACGCTGCATCCATCGTAACTCCAAAAAGCTCTATGCCTTGGGATGCGGTCAATGTCGAGGGGCTTAGGCTAGCATAGCCAAGAAGACTTTGTGGCGCTACTCTTGGGCTTTCGTCGGGTTCTTAGCTCAGAGTAATTTTTGCCCATTGTAGGGTCGTGGCAGCTTGAGCTGAAATCGTAAAACTCACCGGAGATTATTCTTGAGTTCAGGGGGGGCTCTCAATCGGGCATTTTTCTGTACACGCCAGTAACCGTACCCATGATCTGAACGTCTCTGAAATCCTCTTGTCGAACGTAGATTGGGGACATGGTCTTATTCGCCGGTTGCAAGCGAATGCGATTTTTTTCTGGGAAATAGCGT
>CAXGXL010000456.1:0-3850 GCA_964013555.1 uncultured bacterium | reverse complement strand
AATTGTGTTAGATGCTTTGCAGAATGGACGCCTCAAGCCTGGAGGTGTCTTACTCGACGCTAGCAGTGGAAACACTGGTATTGCATACGCTATGCTATCTGCTGCTATGGGATTCAAACTAGTCCTATGTCTGCCCAAGAACGCTAACGCAGAGCGCAAAAGGACATTACTAGCCTATGGAGCGGAACTTATCTTAACGGATCCCAACGATGGGTCTGACGGCGCCATCAAAGAAGCTAGGCGCCTAGCACAAAAGCACCCAGATTATTATTATGCGGATCAATACAGCAATGAGTCTAACTGGCGAGCTCATTTTGAAACGACCGGCCCTGAATTGGTACAACAAACCCAGGGAGCTATCACCCACTTTGTGGTAGGTCTTGGGACCAGCGGAACCTGTATGGGCGTTGGGCGATACCTTCGAAGCCATATTCCCGATGCTACCATTGTCTCTTTCGAGCCAGACTCTCCCTTTCATGGACTCGAAGGGATGAAGCACATGGCTACAGCTATTGTTCCACAAATCTACGATGCAAACATTGCTCATATGAATGTTTCATGCGAAACGGAGAGTGCCTATCGAACCCTATTCCAACTTGGGAAACAAGAAGGACTCTTCGTTGGGATCTCCTCGGCGGCAGCAACCCACGTCGCTTTGGAAGTAGGAAAGCAACAGGCAGCTCTAGGTAAGCCTGCCACCATTGTAGCCCTCTGCCCCGATGGTGGAAATCGCTACCTCTCTGAACACTTCTGGAGCGAAGAACTCGAGACCATCGAATGAAAATACGCGTCACACCACAATGCCTTGAAATAATGAATATCCACGCTGAAGAGAGCTTTCCCGAAGAGTGCTGCGGTTTCATGCTCGGAAAAGAAGAACCAAATGGTATTAGATATATTGAAGAAGTCTACAAAATATCCAATTCGAAAGAAGAAAACCGCAAGAGACGCTATTTGATTGAACCTGGTCAGCACCTCAAAGCGGAGCGTTATGCCCGCGAAAAGCACTTGGATATCCTAGGTGTGTATCATTCCCACCCAAATCATCCCTCCACCGCCAGCGAGTTCGATCGAATTCATGCAATGCCCTTTTGGTCCTACTTGATTATTAGCTGCATGAACGGTAAGCGCGATCAGATTCAAAGCTGGCGCCTGCGGGAAGACCGCAGCCAGTTTGATGAAGAAGAATTGCTCTAACAACAATTTGACGCTCCTTTGCTTCAAAAGCTTTGCTTGAGAGACATCAAAAACCAATAACCAAATCGGGATTCCAATGCAATTCACCGACATCCTAGTCCACTACAACGAGATCGCCACCAAAGGCCGAAATCGTAAGAAATTCGTGGAAGCGCTTGAACGCAATATTCGACAGGCAATGAAGGGGCTACCCATCTATAAAATCAGGCGCCCCCCCGGCCGAATCTGGATTTCCTCTTTAATGGGAGAGCACTTCGATCAAAGTGCGTTGGACCGACTTTCGCGAGTCTATGGAATTTCGTCTTACTCACCGATTGTTCGAACAACTCTAGAATTGGAAGCCATCAAAGAAGTCGCCTGGGAGATGCTCAAAGATAAGACTTACGATTCATTTCGAGTTCGCTCCAAACGTTCCTTCAAAGATCAACCCCTCGACTCCATGACCGTCAATAAAGAGGTAGGTGCCCACATTCTTCGAAACCGCAGTTCGAACGTCAAAATGAAAGATGCGGATGTGTGCCTCTACATCGAAATGGTCGCCAGCGCCGCCTATCTATACACCGAGAAGATTCCCGGTCGAGGGGGACTACCCATTGGGGTAACCGGGAATTTGACCGTGATGCTATCTGGGGGAATTGATTCGCCAGTAGCGGCAGCGCGAATGCAACAAAGGGGGTGCCACCTAAGTTTTGTTCACTTCCATAGTCATCCCTTCGTCTCTCGGGCTTCCCAAGAAAAAGCAGTGGAGCTAGCTGAAATTCTCTGTGAGTATCAATATCGCGGGCAGCTCTATATGATTCCCTTTGGCGAGTTACAGCGAGAAATCGTAACCCATGCCCCCGAGGGCCTGCGGGTGATTTTGTACCGCAGGTTCATGGTCCGAATAGCCGCAGAAATAGCGAAACGCGAAAAAGCCCGAGCACTAGTTACTGGCGAAGCACTCGCACAAGTAGCTTCACAAACACTAACAAACTTACTCACTGTAGACCAAGCCTCCCCACTTCCAGTCCTACGACCGCTCATTGGTTTTGACAAACAAGAAATAATCGAACACGCCCATCTCCTAGGTAGCTACGAAGTCTCCATCATTCCCGATCAAGATTGCTGTCAGGTTTTCATGCCCAAAAACCCGGAAACACACGCTAAACTAGAGAGGCTAATCGAAGCAGAAAAGAATCTTGATATCGATGGTTTGTGTCAAGATGCACTAAACCGTATGAATGTTATTGAAATCAAAGCTCCTTGGTGGAAGCCCAAGAAGGCCCGGCGCAAAGAACCTTCAAATACTGAAAGTAACACTAGCCACAATACCCAAGACCGCGATAGCTCAACACCATAACCCAAAACAAGGGGGATATTTTCAATGAGTGTAAGCAAGTATGCAGGAGGAAAAACCGGTGACCTTTTTGCCAAAGCCGCTCAAACAAATCTCGAAGGCAAACCCTTAGCGGAAAGAATTCGGCCAAGGACCCTGGATGAAATAGTTGGGCAAGACACACTCCTAGGAAAAGGAACCCCTCTAAGGCGCCTAATCGAAAGTGGCCAACTCCCCTCGATGATTCTATGGGGCCCTCCCGGCTCCGGGAAAACGACCCTCGCCCGAGTCCTCGCCAATCACGTTAAAGCTTCCTTCGAAACTCTCTCCGCGGTGATGTCAGGAGTCAAGGACATACGAGCGATTGTTGCCTCTGCCGAACAACGTCTTCACTACCAAAATAAAGCGACCCTCATATTCATTGACGAAATTCACCGCTTTAACAAGAGCCAGCAAGATGCGCTCTTACCGCACGTTGAGTCCGGTCTGCTTCGACTGGTCGGAGCGACAACCGAAAACCCGTCGTTCGAAATGAACGCGGCTCTGCTTTCTCGATGCCGAGTCTTCGTTCTGGAGTCACTATCCGAAACGTCACTAGCCACTCTTCTCGAACGAGCATTGCGGGATCGAAAGCGAGGACTCGGAAACCTCGAAATTGATGCGAGTCAAGAGGTCCTACTCTACATTGCCAGTTGTAGCCACGGCGATGCACGACACGCATTAGGAAGTCTCGAAATCTGTATTCAACTAGCCAGCCAAACAAAGCAAACACAAATAACCAAGGAGCTAGTTGAAGACTCGGTTCAGCACAAAGCACTGCTCTATGACAAATCCGGTTCTGAGCACTATTATGTAATAAGTGCCTTTATAAAGAGCATGCGTGGTTCCGATCCAGATGCTGCAGTATATTGGCTCGTGCGAATGCTCGAGTCAGGAGAAGATCCGAGGTTCATTTTACGTCGAATGGTGATTTTTGCTAGTGAAGACATCGGAAACGCAGATCCAAAAGCGCTTCAGGTGGCAACCGATGCCCTACGCGCTTATGAATTTATAGGCCTACCCGAAGGCGTCTTGCCTTTAACTCAAGCCGCCACCTATTTGGCATGTGCAGCCAAATCCAACTCGATTCTCACAGCCTACGGCGCTGCCCGAAAAGAAATCGCTCAATCAGGCGCACTTCCCGTCCCCAAAAAATTGCGGAACGCCCACACTGGTCTTATGAAGCACATGGGCTACGCTAAAGACTACAAATACCCCCATCAATTTGATGGAAACTACGTTGTGGACACCTATCTTCCTGAAGCATTGGTCGGCCAAAGATACTATCAACCCAGCCAA
>CAXGXL010000455.1:0-3853 GCA_964013555.1 uncultured bacterium | reverse complement strand
CCCTTAATATCCCTAGGCACCATAGCGCCGATTTATCTTCCTCTAAGTAGATTTAATTAATTATTGCTTGAGCAACCTCACCACACAAGATCAAAACTCTTTAACCGCAAAGACAGAATATTCCAGAAAACGAAAACCCCCATAAGTGACTGTAATTATTAGATTTGCTAAATATCGAAACTTCTATTGATTGCCTCATTAACCCACAACGCAGGCGCAACCTCTTTGTCTCGTCACCGTAAAAAGTGATTCCTTAGGCAACCTTTATGAGCCGTGACCGATAACTAAGCCACTTTAAACAGTTAACCCAAATTAGGATACTACCATGCGCAACGCTAACTCTAGACTGAATCTTGAAGTCCCCAATCGTTTTGAACGAACAGACTCCATGGACACTCAAGCGTCCTCTGGACGTACCGCGACTCCTCGATACGCCGGGCGAGACTCACAAAGAGCCCGTCGCCCCTTTTTCGAGAGTGATTCGATGGTGCGACCAAATCCTAATTCTAGAACTGCCCAAATGCCATTATCCCCTAGATTGGACCTCGCAAGGCCAGCTAATCTCAGCGCTAACCCAGCAGCATGGCTCGTAGATTCGCGCCAAAGCCAAGCATCAATGAGCACCCCCAGAGCAGAAAGCCGAAGAATCCCGAACGAGACGGCAGATATGGCCACACAGACCGAGGCACCAGCCACCACGCCTGATCCAGAGAATCTTCCTCTTCAAGGAGGGGCTGGGCTCAAAGAAGCCATCGTGGGCTCCACAGGTATTCTTGGGGGGCTTAAAGCTCTAGCGAAAGGTCGAATGGCTGAAGGATTTTCCAATATCATTCGCTCCGTGCTTAGCGCACCAGTTCAGCTAGGTGCGGTTATTTTGGATGGCCCCAGAAAAGTAGCAGACGTTGCAGCTGCTAAAGGAAAAAAACTAGTACAATCTGGCGAAGCCCAAGGTGGGATCGTGGGAGCTTTAAAAGCCTTCGGAGGTGGACTTATGCAGGTTCTCGGAGGTATCGCTCGCCTCACCAAGCCTGCTCTCGGTATCGCTTTGATTGCCTTGGCAGGCCCTCCAGGCTGGATTGCCGGAGGAGCGCTTTTGGGGCTTTACGTATTAAAAGAGCTCTTTTGTATTGTAAACGACAAAGTAGACGAGCTTCAAACCCTCAAAGTCCTTCGCGATATTGGTAGCGGAATCGGAGCTATCGTCGGATCGGTTCTCTCACCTATTACCCAACCTATTGCAAAAGCTATCAATCCCCCTAAGGCTGCAAAAGAGTAGTCCGAAAAAGGAAGCAAAGGTGCTGGAACACCTAACGGGGGGGGGGAAGGGATTGTTAGGTATACCGCTCCAGCACCTCTATAGCCGCCTATTCACATAAATCGTCCAAGAAATGCAAGAGATAGTTGCGTCCTAAAGCAACAAAAAGTGAAGTAGAGCTTCATTGGCGTACTCGGTGAGCCGAATCCAGGCTCTACTCCATAAAGCAACCATTCAGCTTTGCATTTATCCATCTATTTCGCCCCCCCCTTCGAGATGCCTCTTAGAGAAATAATTACGTGGGCGACTGCCTAAGGTACTGAGCTACCCCATCACCTTAAGCGCCCACTAATTCGTCCCATAGACGCTTCATGGTTGGAATCCCCTACCAGAGCAAGTATATCCCTCACGAAAACATGGAACGAATTCTAACGCCAATCAAAGTGGGTCCATGCCCGTCGCACAAGGAACTTCGCTAGTGCCACTCAAACCATCGCTCCTCGCAACCGAAACCCTTGAGGTTCCTGAAGGGAAGTACCCCCTTTCCCCCTATCTTGGCGGAATTACAAAAGTAAGCGCATTTGATATGGATCGCTTTCCGATTTCAGTGGCCCAATACGCACAGTTTATTGCAGACGGGGGATACGAGGACTACGAGTACTGGAGTGACGATGGGTGGTATTGGCTGCAAACGGAAGGAATTCAAAGCCCAAGGTTCTGGAACGGTGAGAACCCTAGCGACGACAAAATGTTCAACTCAGTCCAAGGAGACCTTCTCGCAGAATTTGTGGAACCCACCAAGCCAGTCATCGGCGTAAGTTGGTACGAAGCCGATGCATTTTGCCGATTTTATAACCGCCAATTGCCCACCGAGATTCAATGGGAAGCCGCTGCTAGAGGCCCCCAAGGCAATACCTACCCTTGGGGCGACACCTGGCTTTCAACTGGTATTGGTGCCTGGGGAAACCGCAGTCATTCCAAGCGAGTTACCGCTGCAATCGGCCAATTCCCTGAATCTAAAGGCCCCTTTGGGCACGAGGATTTGGTCGGAAATATCTGGCAATGGACGTCTTCTCCCTGGGACTCTTCCCCAAGCAGCGAACGCCTGGCCGCCAAAGGTGGTTCGTGGGGCTCAAGTGCCAGCCAATGCAATACCAGCGCCCGTAATGGATTTCACCCTACCGACCAATGGACTCACGTCGGATTCAGGACCATTGCGCTTAAATAAGCTCTTATGTTGTTAATTATGAACGAATAACCCAGCGAAGAGAGTTATGCGAAGCAATCCAGCTTATCCCACTCAACCTTCCAAACGAATGCATATGTTGCGAGACTCACTGTAGAACTCAAGTGAGTTTGTTCCCCCTTCTCTGCCCACACCACTGTCCTTCATTCCGCCAAAAGGTACCCTTAGATCTCTCAAGAGCCAACTATTGACCCACACCATTCCCGTGTCCAATTCCGCGCTTACTCGATGGGCTCTCGACAGACTAGTGGTCCACACAGAAGCCGAAAGACCATATCGAACCGAGTTCGCTATCTGCACAGCCTCCTCCTCGGTCTTAAATGGATGCAAAGTTACCACCGGACCAAAAATCTCTTCGGTCGCAGTGCGACAATCAGGCGAAAGGCCCCCAACAACCGTCGGCTCCCAAAAAGCACCCTGAGCCAATGCATCCGAAACAATCGAGCGCTTGCCTCCAGCTAAAACACTCCCCCCCTCTTGTTTGGCCAACTCCACATAGGACTCAATTTTCTTGAGATGCGCTTCCGAGATAAGGGCTCCCACCTGAGTTTTCTCACACACAGGATCTCCAACCACCAACTCCATTGCCTTTTGGGCGAGAGCTCTTTCAAATTGTGGGTAAATTCCCTCTTGAACCAAAATTCGCGATCCACACAAGCAAATCTCTCCCTGATTGGCAAAAGCAGCCCGCAAAGATTGGTCCACGGCAATCTCAAGATCTGCATCATCGAAGACAATCGTCGGGTTCTTTCCGCCCAGCTCCAAACTCAGCTTCTTAAAAAGCGGGGCCGCCGTCGCTGCTACTTGCCGGCCAGTTTCCGTCCCACCAGTGAAAGAAATCAGAGAAACATCAGGATGCTCAACCAACCTCTGTCCCACTTCGGGTCCCGTTCCATGAACTAAATTGAACACTCCTCGCGGCAAGCCCGCATCGTCTAAAATCTCCGCCAAGAGTGTGGCTGTGGTCGGGGTCAACTCACTCGGTTTAGCAACAATGGTATTGCCCATTGCCAACGCAGGTGCCACCTTCCATGAAAGAAGGTAAAGCGGCAAATTCCAGGGAGTAATCAAACCCGCTACGCCAACCGGCTTTCGAAGGGTATAATTGATGGCACCGTCCCTCGGTGTCCCCATCACATGACATCCAGTGCTCTGGTGCCGGATAGCCCCCGCAAAAAACCGAAAATTATCGCGGGCCCGCGGAACATCCACTGCGGCTGCCAGCGAAATTGGCTTGCCCGTATCCATGGACTCAGCTTGGACTAATTCATCAAATCGAGCTTCAATCTTGTCAGCGACACTATCGAGAAAATCGGCTCGCCTCTGCGCGTGCCAATTAGCCCATTCCCCGC
>CAXGXL010000454.1:0-3865 GCA_964013555.1 uncultured bacterium | reverse complement strand
TTAGGGGAAATCAAGCCTAAGGTGCTCCTTTTGCGCCCCTCGAAATCAGCAAGGAGTTGTTTTTCTACTAGCCATAGATGACTCGGTTACTTATAAACGCTTCAAGCCCCTGCCCAGGGTTAGTCAAAATTACCAGAAGGAGTCCACATGTTCCCCACTATTGCTGCGTTTGCGCTGCTATCCGCAAGCTCGATTTCCCCTAACGTTGCGCCCTCGGAGTTCGCTACCAACCTCCTGCAGCCCGACGCCGTGACCGAGTTAACCCAATCCTATTCGGAACAACTTCAGCTGGGCGCCGGCGACACTCTTCGAGATACAAGACGGCTTTCGTTACAGAGTGGATACGTCATTCAAACACAACGGTTTCACCAAGGCGTGCCGGTCTTAAACGAGTCGGCGACTTTGCGGTTTGACCATTCTGGTGTTCTCCAACGAGTTCGCACGGACTTTCGCCCTCTGGATATTGCTTCTCCTGTTAGGGTCTCCGCTCTTAAGGCCCGCTTATCGGCCATTAAAGCCGTGTGGGGAATTGAGCTTCCTGAAGCCATTTTTGACCCCAACGATTATGACGGTAGCCTAGCCATTGATGGGCCAACACAGCAATGGGTCTATGCTGCCCATATTCCCGGGATATCCCCGCACCAATATAGAATCGTTTTAGTGAATGCCACCACCGGAGCTATCCAGAATATCATCAACCCAAACCGGTCCGCAGCAAATTCCGCCAACGTCTTTGAGCCGCATCCTAATCCAAGCAGTGAAATAGATGGCCTCAATGGTACCACCGAAGTGAGCCTCGCTAATCTCCAGAGTGAAACCCATCTTCGTGGGCAATGGGTCAATGCCCACAATTGCTTGACCGATGAAGATAATCGCCGCGTCTTTACGTGCGACACACTGGTGCCCATTCTGGCGGGAGGTTTTCAGCTTCCGGATAACCTGACCTGCAACGATCCGCTGGTTTCGAACTTGGTTGGTGAGTTCAAGCACATGGTCGTCGCTGTTTGCGGGCCTACTCATAAAGCCACACCGGACGGCACCAACGGCTACACCGGGTTTGAGCCCACCGAGCCAGTCCCGCCGGCTGTGTACCCAGATGCCTCCTTTGAAGATGGGTTCGCGGAGGTGAACCTCTATTACCACACGGATAAAGCTACCGAGTTTTTTCGGTCTTTGGGTTTCGAGGCTCCCCCAACTCCCTTGGATGGGGCAGTCAATCTTTCGTTGCCTTCAGGCGACCTTGTCTCCTGCGGTCAGGAGGCTATGCAGCAAGCTGGCTCCACCGATTCCGAAACAGGGATTTCAGTCATTAGCGAATGCATGGAGTCCTTAACGGCCCAATCAAAGCCCGCTTTTTCGGGTGTTCCGAACGCTTTCTTTTCACCCAAGGGGCCCATCACCAATCTGCTCGGCTTTGATGACGGTGGTATTTTCTTTTTCCAAGGGCCTGCGGCAGACTTCGCATACGATGGCGATGTTATTTATCACGAGTTTGGGCACAACGTGGTACACCAGTTAGGCAACAACAAATTAACAGGAGGCAATATTCTCGATGATTACGGTCTCGATGATTCACCGGGCGCACTCAATGAGGCTTATGCAGATTACTTTGCCGGGGTAATCACCGAGGATCCGGTTGTAGGAGGATACGTTGCTCCCAAAACAGGAATGGGCGCTGGCATACGCCGCCTTGACCATGATCTTGCATGCCCCGACTTTTGGGCGGGACAAGTGCACGCCGACTCTTGGGGATGGGCTGGGGCACTCTGGGAAGCACGAGATCTCTACCCTCAAACCGAAACCAATGACCTAACCGGTCAGCGAATTAGAATTTTCGACCGAGCTGTTCTAGATGGCCTTAAGGCCCTTACAACCAACTCCCTCTACAAAGACGCCGCAGAAGCCACTATCGAGGCTGTTATGGCTGACGCCGGACTTGAGGATCCGGATGGACAGAAAATACGGGAAGTTCTCGAAGCGAGAAATGTTCTAGACTGCAAACGGGTCAGGCCCTTAAACACGGAAACTCCCATTGGAGAACTCTTTGTTGTCGCTGGCCCCAGTGCCTCCTCAGGACCCCAGGATGCCATCATGGGTGGTCAGTCCTATCGACCCTACGCTCCGCCAGCTATTCAATTTAAAGTAGCGGTGGCGGACCTGGGTAATGGGGAACCCGTGCAGTGTGCTACCTTTCAAGCGAAGACCACTGAAGCCGTAGGCTCGAGCGAGGGGCTGGATATTCCGGACCTCATAGGAGGCGAAGACCCAGCTCCGACGGATCATAAATTGAAGCTTCTCTATAACACCGAAGGCCCCGTTAAGTTCGAGTATTCGGGGAACGTTAATGTTCAAAGCCCCCAAGACGACAACCTTATTGAGGTCACAACTACGCTCTCGGGAAGCACTTTCACCGCTCCTTTGTATTTTGGAGAAGATGCCGATGTGGTCCATTATGCTCTAATTAACGAAGGCGGTACTAGCCCGAGGCTCACCGACATTAAGTTGGTAGACCTCAACCAAAACTGTGTCGATCCCAATGCACCTGTCGCACCTGAAACACAAGACGAAGCCGAAGTGCCCGTCACCCAGCCAGCAACCGAAACAAGCGGCTGTGATTGCAACAGCACTAGCCCCACAAGCCTTCTGCTATTGGGCTTGGGCGCAATTCTGATGCGACGTCGAAAGCAATTAATCTAAACCACTCTGGTTACTTAGGGGCCTGCGGGCCCCTGGGTGCCGTTTCTGATGAGCCTTTCGGTTTACATCAGAATGCTTCGATATCCCTCGATGTCTTCGAGCACCATTCCGGCGCCACGAACCACAGCCAAAAGAGGTTCGTCTGCAACGAATACGGGTATTCCTACCTCGTCACGGATAAGGCAGTCCAGGCCTCTTAAATAAGCCCCGCCACCGGCTAGAACCACCCCGCGCTCTGATATGTCACCGGCCAATTCGGGCGGCGTTTTTTCGAGAGTTGCTTTGACGGCCTCCAAAATACCTCGTGCACAATCAGCGAGCGCCTCTCGTACCTCCGGCGAGGTCAGCTCAATTGATTTGGGCACACCGCTAATTAAGTCCCGCCCCTTCATGTCCATCTTGGGCTCATCCTCTAAAGAGATAGGAGGATGAACGCTCCCTAGCTTTATCTTGATCTGCTCAGCTGTTCGCTCACCAATCATCATATTGTGATTGCGGCGCACATAGTTGATGATGGCTTCATCCAATTTGTCGCCGGCGAGCTTAAGGGTCACGTTGGTTACCATTCCCGACATGGAAACAACAGCAACATCCGATGTGCCACCGCCGATGTCGACAATCATATTTCCCCGTGCTTCTCGCACTGGAAGGCCAGCACCGATCGCCGCTGCCATCGGCTGCTCGATTAACCACACCTGACGCACTCCCGCGTTTTCTGCGGCCTCGCGAACCGCTTTGCGCTCCACATTTGTAATCCCCGCTGGAACAGAGATAATCAACCGAGAGCGCACCAAATAACTGCGATTGTGAATCTTATTGATAAAGTACTTGAGCATCGCCTCCGTAATCGTAAAGTCTGCGATCACGCCATCGCGCATTGGACGGATAGCCACAATGTTTCCGGGAGTTTTTCCTAACATCTGCTTTGCTTCAGCACCTACAGCCAAAACTTTTTGTGCGCCACCGGACTTGGATATCGCAACCACCGAGGGTTCATTTACCACAATGCCCTGTTTTCGCACGTAAACCAGTGTATTGGCGGTTCCAAGGTCAATGGCAAGATCCGTCGAAAAGAGACCGAAGAAGGAATCAAACATGCCGTCAAAGAACGGAGAAACGGGGCTAAAGTCAAGAGGTTCCGCGAATTAAGGGATGTTTTATAGAGTTA
>CAXGXL010000453.1:0-3875 GCA_964013555.1 uncultured bacterium | reverse complement strand
AGGCGAGAGCGCTACTATGACCTTATCCCCAGGCATGATCCGAATTCGAAACTTGCGCATCTTGCCAGAGGTGTGAGCCAATACAAGGTGCCCGTTTCCCAACTCGACCCTGAATGTCGCATTTCGTAATTGCTCCAGGACGGTTCCTTCAACCTCTATCGCCTCCTCGGACGACCCTTCGGATTCTTCCGCCGACTCTGTGTCAGCAGCTGCTTCACTTTGAAACGCATTCTCTTCTTTGCGGCGCGACCGTTTTCCCATCAAGAAAATCC
This sequence comes from uncultured bacterium, assembly GCA_964013555.1. Classification (GTDB taxonomy): domain Bacteria; phylum Myxococcota; class XYA12-FULL-58-9; order XYA12-FULL-58-9; family JABJBS01; genus CAXGXL01. Next base: position 3,603 of record CAXGXL010000453.1, on the reverse strand, counting down.
CATCATAAAAAACAAGTGCAATAGCTCACCCTTGAAGGTAACAAAAGGCACTGAGTGTTCGGTAACTTATAGGCCCCTTTATGGGGGAGTCGTCGGCTTGTAAAGGCTCTTCTTCAGCAATCCTCGCCAAAAAGGTTAGATTTTATCGACACACGGAAGCCTGAAGCGAGCAAGATCCCGAAAAATTAGAAGCAATTCTCAAAATAACAGTCCGTAGGAACTACGCAAAGAGCGTACGCTTCGACCTCCGACTCCATTGCCTCCTGACACCAAACCCTACAATTATCCACCTGGTCAAAATCTGTCATGCATTCGAGTTCCCAAAGTTCATTACAAGTAGAAACGCAGCTTTCCCTCGAGTCGGAGAATCTCTGCGCAGATCCTTCTTCCTCATCAGGTATACACGTGCCCACTGCCTCAGACCCCGTCGCGCACGATTCCCCAAAAGCGCAATTCATATCCGATTTGCAGCCATTCAAACAGGATCCGAACCCATCGTCAGCGCAGTAGGTTCCGGTAACACAAAAGCCGTCCCCACAGGGTGTTCCCTGCGGCCCAACGTCCCCAAACTCGCCGCACCCCAGGAGGCAGAACAACACACCAAAAATCTTTATAGCTTTGGGCATCTCGCCCCCTTCTTCTATCAGAGTACTTTTTGTATTTACGGTGAGCGAGCAACAAAAATTCAAATACCTAAATAGGAAGCCCCACCGCCCGCATCAAGCGTAGCGCATTGCCCTCCTTAAGAATCCCAGGGCGTAACTCATAATCAAAGGAAAGCTCTCCATCTACAATGTGGTCTCGAAGATGCATGTTTTCCACCGTTGGTCGCATCGATTCCACTCCATGAGCCAAGGCCAAATCATGAGTAGTCACCAGCCCAATACTCCTGGTCTCCAGAAAGCTCTCAATTAACTTTCGAGCCCCGGTACTGCGTGCCGCTGAGTTTGTCCCGTGAAAAATTTCATCTATGAGAAAGAGCAAGGGCTGGCTAGACCGAGCGATACTCAAGAGCTCAGAAAGCCGCTCAATTTCGGCATAAAACCTCGACCGCCCATCCAAAAGAGAATCGTGAACTCGAAGAGTGGCCCCAAGGTGAACAGGCGAAAGGACCAATTCTTTGGCACAAACTGCAGTTCCCGCCAGAGCAAGCACCGTATTAATACCAACCGAGCGCAAAAGAGTGCTTTTCCCAGACATATTGGAGCCACTAAGCATAAACACCTGAGATTCATTACCCAGGCACACATCGTTTGGAATCCTCCCCTCCTTGGGTAAGAATGGATGTTCAAGCCCCTTAGCGCTAAAAGAGGGGGGCTCGCCTTGCTCAGGGAGAACCGAAGGCAAAGAGTAATCGTCGTGCTCAAAATGAAATACCGCTAGAGCCATCAAAGCATCACGTTGGGCAGCCGCATGGACCCACTGCAGGAGTCTTCGCCCATGCTTTTGCCTCCATTGCTCTATCAAAATCACCCATACAGGATCCCACATCAGCAAAAATGCTACCGGGGCAAATAACTGATTCCTCTGCGTGTCCTTTAGGCTCGTTAAAAAAGCTAGTCGACCAAGAAGTTTTTCAGCACTCTGCTTCGAGTCAAATAAGGTAGAATCAATCTGAGTCAACAAGTTCGATGCTGCACGATGGGAACGGGCCACCCGGAGCAACGAGCGCAAGGCGGACAGGTCCTCATTTATTTGACACAAAGCTAGCTCCGACTTCCCTCTGAAGCTCTTCGAATACCGAGACAACGCCCATGCAGCAAAAGGCCAGGTCAAATAAGCCACGCTCGGCAGGGCCTTCAATGCCGTCAACGTAATAAGCGCCACGGTCAACGCCGAGGTTACCACGGTTATCCTCGTAAGAGAAGCAAGTCCCCCTGAGTCAACCCCACCTGCCCACTCACCGAGGGACGCCTGGCTAGCATCGGCCTTGCGTGTGCCACAATGAACAGCAAGCGACTCTCGGTCTTCGACTGCTCCCGACAATTCAATTACCGCTTGTTGTCGGGCAGTAATTTCCGCAGCAGTCGATGCCTCAAGCAACCAAGTTGCGAGCTGCTTTTGCCCCTCGCGGGTGTACGTAGTATCCAATAAGTCAAAAAGAGAACCTTTACCGAACAAATCCAAGTCTCGAGCAAAAACATGGCCTTCCGGCTCAAGACCACGTGAAACAGTCCCATGGCCCGCCCAACTTCCTTGAATCCGCCTAAGGCCTTGTTGAAAATGGTTTTTACCCACTTCCAATCGCCGAATCCTCTCTAGAACAACGGAATGAAACACTGCCAGGGCCACGAAAAGCGAAAAGGGCGCCAATGCAGGCAAAAGATCCCTTGCCTCCCCTGAATACGAAACCCAGGCCACAATCGCCGTGACGACAAATAGCACCAAACGGCCGTTAGCGCACCAATCCTCCACGCGACTCTTCTTACTAAGCGATTCTTTGTAATCTTCAATTTTCTTTTTATAAAGCGCTTCAGGGCTCATATCGAATGGATGCTCCTAGGTGCAGAATACACCAGCCTACTATCAACCAGTTGCTTTTCCCGCAAAGAGAACTTACCAAAAGCCCTGGGCCTCCCCGTTCGACTCCAATTAAGTTTCAAAAGAACTTTGCCCAACGGCCTTCAAGTTAGCCCATGCCCTTCTCCCCTATATGCTCTAGCTGGCATTCTTCCCTATATGGGAGAACCTCAATAAATTCCCTTGCCCGATGAGATTCTTGCAAATCACGCCATACATAGGGTGAAAAGAGATCGCCGTGTACTTTTTCAAAAGCCCCCAGCAGACTATTAGGTATCCCCAAAAATGAACGAAACTCCTCAGGAAATATATCGTTTTCCCTCACAGCAAACCAGGGTTCACTCTCGAGCTCTTGATACTCGGATGTCGCTTGAGGGAAAGACCGAAAATTGCAATCAGTTAAAAGGCAAACCTCATCGTAATCGTAAAAAACGACCCGTCCATGACGAGTAACACCAAAGTTCTTGAGAAAAAGATCTCCGGGAAAAATATTAGCGGCGGCCAATTCCTTAATGGCGAAACCATAGTCAATGATTGCAGCTTGTGCCTTCTCCAACGAAACCTCTTTTATGTAAACATCAAGCGGCACCACTCGTCGTTCCGTGTAGAGGTGCCGAATAGTAAGGGTATCGCCGCTAACCGACACTGTCTGCGGCGCTTCGCTGAGCAACTCCTCGAGAAGTTCAGGCTCGAAACGAGAGCGCTTAAACTTCAAATTGACGAACTCTTGAGTATCAACCATTCGCCCTACCCGGTCGTGCTTAAAAACCAAGGAATAGCAATCCAAAACCCGTTGGCGCGTGCACTGCTTCGGGGGCTTGACCCTGTCTCGAATTATCTTAAAAACAACTTCGTACGAAGGCAAAGTGAACGCAATCATCACCATCCCCACTTTACCTCTCGTAAAGCCGAACGAATCCGTAGAACGGGCTAAATGCCACCGTAAAAGTCGGTGAAGCTCGGTTTTGGCGTGTTTGTGGTGACCTATCGAAGCATAAATTTCGTCCGGCCGCTTTCGTGGAAGGAGTTCTTTCAGGAACTCGATCAACTGAAGGTGATACTTGGTGGGCACAAAAAAATAGG
>CAXGXL010000452.1:0-3879 GCA_964013555.1 uncultured bacterium | reverse complement strand
AATCGGTTGTACCAGGTGGAATCTACTTCGAGATCTTTGAGGGACTTGACCGCTATGGCCTTATCTTCACTAACGTCAGCATCGAATTGCTCCCGCAACTGAAGGGCCGCTTCTTCATCAATGATGTTAACGGCCATCTCTGAATCGTAATAGAGAGAACGCGGATGCAGATTAAAACTAGATACAGAAGCGAAAACATCATCCACCACCATAAACTTGCTGTGGAGAGTCGCGCCTTTCTTTAGGTAAATCTCCGCCCCAGCCTCATGCAAGTCCGGCAAACTCTTCATGATAGGCTCACTGACTAAAGGCTCGTCGACACTCTTGTTCGAATTCGTATAAATGCGAACCCTCACCCCCCGCTCGAGGGCGGCATGAATTAATTCATTCATTCCGGGCAACGTGAGAAAATAAGCATTTTCGATTTCAATGCTCTTGGTTGCGCCACTTACGGCCTTCATCATTGTTGAATAAACGTCGTACCGTTCATCGCCCGGTAAATGGTCCACCACGGCGATTCGTGAGCTTCCCGGTTGCCCCGCCCGGTCCAAGAGTTTTGCCCGATCCATCGAAATCGGCTCCAGATCGAGACTTTGTCTCATGACTTGGCTATTCCAATAACGAACAAATAAAGCCTCTTGGTCCACACCAGCTGGTCCATGGGTGTACACATCTGTATCACGCCATTTCGGGCCATCATAATCTGGGTTCGCGTGCCAACCGTGGCTGTAATAGTCTCCCGGGTTCATCCCACCAGCTACACTCTTTACTCCATCCACCACCATCATTTTACAGTGATTTCCCCATTGAGTATGTTCAGGGTCCTCCCAGCGAATAACCTCGATACCATTATCCTCAAGGTACTTTAACGTTTTAATATGAGCACTTCGGGCCGCGATATTCCGGTCGAGGATCACCCGAACATCAACGCCTTCTTTTGCTTTTTTAACCAAGCGTTCGCAGAGATCTCGACCTGTGGGGTCATCGTAAATGGTCCACGTAAGCAAGTGAATGCTCTCTTGAGCGTTGTCAATAAGCTCGGCCCGCTTAGCAAAGGATTGAGGACCATCAATCAAGTACTCCACGTGATTCCCGCCAACGAATTTAGCGTCTCCCACCTCTTCAAGTTCTTCAATAAACTCCGCATTGTGAAATGCAGTAGGCTCACTCAATTCGGCAAATCTGGTATTTGCTTTAGCTTCCGCTAAATATTCCTTAACGCGCTCAGAATAGGTTTTGCGACCGGGGCGTTCGGTGTACTCTGCCTCTAGCATGGTCCCAGCGTGGTCTGCCATTGCATCGTACCACTCATCATCATTACCCGCTGCCGCAACCCGTAGCCCCGCATTTAAGGCTGGCCGAGCAATGCCTAACCAATTAAGGCCCCTCAAGAACCAATCGAAGCCGCCAAAAAAGGCATTCTCTATTCGGGTCCCGATACTTGGGGACTCCACCTCGTCAGCTAAAGGAGCAACCGAGACGGCCGTTCTTCGAATCCCGGTTGTTCTCGCTTCCACACCACCCGCGGACTGAGGACGTGGGGTAGTAGGCGGAATGGTTCGAAACCGATTATCAACAGCACTGTTAGTGGGGGAAATGCGCATGAAACTCTCCAGAGACCAATTGGGGGTACCCATCCCTTATCGGCGCCAGAATTTCGGCGTTGCGTAAAAAGAACCAACTAACCCAAACATTAAAATCCCCCAACACTTTGATTTAGATGAATTAAAAAGGCCACCACTCAGAACAAAGAAGCACACTTCATCGCCAGACAAAACACAAGCAAAGTCTCGCATAACCCCCTACCTGACTGAAACTACAACGCTTTCAGGAAATTCAACAATATTCCGGCCCGATGGCTTCACTACCGCAATGGGGCATTGATAGAAGCTTACGCCATCTTCAATAAGAGAGAATCTCGAAGGGCTGGAGCTAAGAGTGAAAACAATATCGTTTAAACTACCCCATTGGCTCACTCTCTTCTTGACGTTCTCTTCCTACTTCGGCTGTGCGAAACCGTCTGCGCCCCCAACCAACGCGGATAAGGCCTGCAGCGAAAAACCATGCGAAACCGAATCACCGGGTGCTGGGGCTCATTCAATCACGTTGCAAGGCCCCGTCGAAACACTCCGATCCGTAGCTCTGGATTTAACCAACCGCCTGCCTTACCCCCACGAAATCGAACTAGTGCTAGAGGAAGGAGAGATTGGTCTGCGCAAAGCGGTTGCGAGTCTAATGAAAGAAGACGCCTTTGCTGACCGCATCGTCGAACTCTTTGGTGAGAAATTACTTACGGACAAATACCTTGAAGGTACGAGTGGAATAGAAATCCACGATCCGAACCGCTACGACGACTTGCTATGGTATCAGCAAATCGAAGACCCGGCCCAACGCAACCGCATAGAGCAACTAATCAACCGAGCTCTAGCCCGGCAGCCACTGGAATTAATTCGCCACATCATAAAGAATAACCGTCCCTTCACTGAAATTCTTACGGCAAACTACACCATGGTAAATCGTTATTCTGCCCGTAGTTTTGGCCTGCATAACGAAGATCTCTCGGCCGACAATCTACTAAACGAAGCGTTCTATCCCGCTCAACTTCCAGAAATACCCCACGCCGGCATTCTCACAACCACGCCGTTCCTCCACCGCTTTCGTTCTGGTAGCGCTAATCGCAATCGACATCGGGCTCGACTCTTTTTAGAGTTCTTCTTGGACACCAATCTCCTCGATGGAACTCCTCACTCCTTCGATACGGCTGAAGGAAGCATCGCCCCGACCCAAAGTGCCGAATGCGCCACCTGCCACGATGTCCTTGATTCTGTCGCAGGCCTATTCCAGAACTGGGACCACTTGGGGCGGCTCAATCCCCCTGAAGCTGATTGGCACTGGGATATGGCTCCGCCCGGCTTGGGCGATACGCCACTACCTGCCTCTGAATTGCCCACAGCCCTTCAATGGCTGGGGCACCAAACGGTCACCGATTCAAGATTTGCTATTGGGATTATTCGTTTTGCCTTTACTCGACTCACAGGCGTGGAGTTCGCACCACACGAACTCAATGACCCCGTTAAAAGTTCGGTAGCCGAGAAGATAGAAAACTATCTCGCCGCTGAAGCTCTCCACTTTACCAGTGCCAATTTCGATATTCGCAAATCAATCATCAATATAGTGTGCTCTTCCTACTACCGCGCGCAAAGCCACTCTGGCGACGCAAGCTTCTTCGGAAACTATTTGCGCAAAGCTCGGCTCTTAACACCTCAAGAACTTAACCGAAAAATTCAAGTGCTTGTGGGTATCCCGTGGCGACAACAATTCGATTCCCCAGACAACCTCACAAGTAGATATAAACTCCTCTATGGAGGAATTGATTTTGATACGATTACCCAGAGGCTTCACCTGCCCAACGGCTTAATGGCCAACCTGAGCCTGCAAATGGCTGCCCAACTTGGTTGCAAAGCCACAGCTCACGACTTTAGTCACGAACCACCGCAACGGCATTTATTTCCCTATATTGAAACCACATCGGAGCCCGAAAGCCCCGAAGGCACCCCCTTGCCCAGAATCGAACAAAAGATAAGACAGAACCTACAATACCTTCATTCGCGACTTCTAGGAGAAAAGCTTCCACTCGACCACCAAGAAATTGACCACAGCTATGCACTTTGGCTTGAAACTTGGAAAAAAGGCAAAATGAATCAAGGACCCGAAGAAACTTCCTCTACGCTGCCCCAATCATGTCAAGCCGCCACTGACCCCTGGACCAATGCCCCACTGCCAAACGAAAAGAGAATCCTAGAAGACCCTAACTTTACGATCCGAGCCTGGGCTGCACTAATTAGCTACCTACTAAGTGACTATAAATTCCTTCACCAA
>CAXGXL010000451.1:0-3880 GCA_964013555.1 uncultured bacterium | reverse complement strand
GTACTCTTGGTACATTTTGGCACTAACGCAAAACCAGGGAGGAACTGGAATTCCACTTCGTGACAAATGGTGTAAATTGGAGGCTTTGCCTCCCATCCAATTTAATTCACCGGGGTCACTGGTGGGCCATAGAATCAAGTTTGTCATATTCGAGCTTTCTCTTAATTGACTAAACCCAACTTGCGCCAAATGTGACTACCTGAGTTATTAGAATACTGGTATCACAAATAGCAATATAGGCTTCGCTATAAGGTTGGAGGTGTGACGTCTTGGTGCTGGGAGCGAGTCTGAAGCGAACTCCTGCCGCTACCGGTATGGCTGTTGCGGCAACTAAAACATACCTCCATGAGTTGGGAAGATGCATCGCTGAACCAGCGCAGAGTAATAGTGCGGTGGAGGAAATAAAGATCCCCGACGGCACAAGAGACGATATTTTCCAGCCCCACATTCGTGAGTAAGTTTCGTAGTCCGTCTCATCTTTGGGAATGCGTTGCTTGCGGGAAATCTCCCACGCTGCCATCGGAAGCCATAGGCCGAGCATTAAGGGAATCAGTGTGGTTGTGAATTGAGCAGAAGGATATTGGCTGTAGAAAATACCGAGGACATATACTTGCATGACAAGTACTAAGGGGTTGTGGGTTAAGAGAGCCAAAAAAAGATTCTCGGAAATCTTGGGGTAGAAAAACCAAACCGATGAAAGCCAAATTAGGAGAAACGCAAAGATGAAACCCGCGATTGCGATTGGGGGAAGCCAGATGTTGGTGACAACCAGGATAGCAATGAGGATATTTCGAAAATAGACAATGTCTTCGATAAGCACTGCTCCTGTAACGATGGGGCGATTGGCGTAGCGTGGGTCCCCGGCCTTGCCGAGGCGAATATCCGCTTCGACATCCTTCAACTCATCGTAGACTCGTGCGAGCAGTGTGAAAGTAGTCAGGGCAATAGCACCTGCGATACATTCGATTCCAAAAGTCAGATCGGTGATTCCGTGCACCAGTTGGAAAGAGAAGTAGACCATGAAAAATTTAAGTATACTCAATGGAATAAGTACCGCTGGGGGAAACATCACATTCACGTAGTGTGTTATTCTGCTAAATCTTGTTGACATATTTGAATCCAGCTAGCCGTAGTGCCTAGAACAATCCGCTCTTTTGTTAGGAAACTTGGCCGTGCAGTGTTAGCGGTTTATGTGCTTTCTTATTACGAGGATTTTCGCTGGTTTTTGCGTATGTGGTGCGTGAATATGCGCTTGCTTACGTTACTAATTACTGGTTTTTGGACGCTTTTTTTGGGGAATCGTCGAGCTCGGGTGGTATATTTGTGGCCGAATTAGTTCAATGTGAATCGAGTAGTTTATAAGTTTACGATATTATTGCGGAAATTGAGGGCGTAAGGGACGGTCCATTTTCGTCCAAGGGCACTGGTGGTTTGTCGGAGTTTTTCTAGTTACACTAAATGTAATTGATTTGGGGTATCTCATGGTGAACCGTCGCCCGAAGATTGATCAGGATATTGTTCGGGCTTGCCGAAGGACATCGTGGTGGAAGTCGATTGCGCTGGCGATCGGTATTTACACAATTGTGTTTGGACTAGGTGCTTTATACATTCACTTAGGCATAGGATGGCTGGCTTTGCCAATCGTTCTGGTGGTGGCTGGCTTGCAGAATCACTTGCTAATCCTGATGCACGAGGGCGCCCATCATTTGCTTCATCCTAATCGGTTTCTTAATGATTTGTTCACTGATGTTTTTTGCGCAATGCCTTTTCTGACATTTCAAATCAACTATCGGATAATTCATTTGAATCACCATAAATTTAGTGGTTCGCCGAAACGAGATCCCGAAGTGGCTAACTACCAATATCAGCGCTATTTTTATTCTCGCCAAACGGGTTTTGCACTTTGGAAAATGGTGTTTTGTGATCTGGTGGGAATAAATTTATTGCGAGCCCAATGGAGGGCTCTTTTATACACCCTCGAAATGAAGAAAGACGGGAAAGCGCGTCGGATTTATGTGTGGGAGTGGGGTCTTTTTGCCGCTATCTGGTTCGGAGCGGGGGCTTTGACTCTGCATTTTGACCTCTTGTATGAGTTCTTTCTTTTTTGGCTGCTGCCACAATTGGTTTTTCTTTTTCCGTTATTGAAACTGCATGGTTACGGTGAGCACACCGGAGCTACGGGGCCGACGGAATATGAACGAACCTGGGTACATGATTTCAACCCCATTGCCAATTTTTTCGTGTATCCCATTAAGTCGGGTTATCACCTCGAGCATCACTTATTTCCCATGATCCCCTGGTTCAATATGGAGCGATTTCGGAGAGCCTTGCTCCAGGACAAGGAGTTCGCGCGAAGAAGTGAAAAGGTTACGATTGATGGCCTCTTTTGGGGGCGGCGAACCCTGTGGAACACGATGCTCGCAGGTTCAGGGGATTATCGGACTGTAGAACTGAATGCGAGTACCAACGAGCTTGAGGATGGGATTATTTCGAGAGAGACTGACTCTGAGATTGATGACCAATATGCGTAGTGCTCAGAGTGCCTTGCTTAGTATGCTGTAGGTTCTGCTCGCAGGACCTAGTTTGTCGAAAGTCGTTTTGCCTTCTTTTGCTAAGCCGCCGACGGCATCTTTTCCGGTGTTGGCAGCGCCTGTCCAAAAAGGAAGCGCTAGAAAATACACAATGGCTTCTCCTCGATAGGCTTCTTTTATGGCCACGGTATGGAATACCACTCGCCTTTTGGCGACCGGGTCATCCCAATAGCCGAGGACAAAACCCGCGGGACTGTCGTGGCGATCTAGCAGAATGTGGAATAATTGAGGATCCAATAGGGGTTGAAGTGGCATATAGGTTGCTAAAAATTCGCTAAGTGAGATGCTGGCAAAGCCGTAGTTTTCGGAGAAGGTGTCTAACGCGCATTCGTAAAGAAAGGCTATTTCTTCTTCGAGGTTCTCCACTCGTGCGGGCCGAGTCTTGAAACCCTGAGAGCCGAGATCATCGATTCCTTCGCCGCGTAGTTTGACGGTTAAGCTAATGTACTCATTTGGCATGTCCCAGCTGCGCCACGTAGAGAAGACGTCGTACCCTGCATTTTGGAGCAATCTGGGGTAGTAGGTGGGGTTTCTGGGTTCTCCGGGAAACGCAGGTGTATCGAAGCCACTCATTTGGATTCGATATCCTGTAAATATATTGAGGTTGACAGGCCCATGAACCACGGTGACGTTTTGTTCCCTTAGCCATCTCTCTGCGTGTCTCAAGAGTTCTTGGGCACATTCTTGGTCGTCGATACAGGCAAAAAAACCGAAATGCCCGGTTAATTGGCCCTCTGATTGAACTAAGTTATCATCAACACTTGCGAATATTCTTCCCGCTGGTTGTCCATTCTTATAGGCGACGAAACCGGCTCCGGTGGCGTGAGTAAAGAACGAGTTTTGAGGCGAGAGTAGAAATTGCTCGGCAAGAGCTTGTTGGAGTGTTGTGGTTTCGGGGTGAATTGTAGCCGGGAGCTTGGTAAATAGTGTGAAATCGTCTTGCTCGATGACCAATTTAGTTATTTCAATCATAAGTTCTCCACATCAAGCTTGGTCTTTCTTGGCGAATATGGCGCTTTTCAAAGAAGCCTACAAAGAGACTAGCATTGTTACAATGGATGGGTCTAGAGAGCTAACTGGGATGATGGGGAGTAGTGTCCACGCTTGCAAATTGAAGCAAAAATCCGGAGTGATACTTTTATTTACGGCGAGATAGATGAATAGGAAGTCCGAACTCTGGGCGTAAGGTGGTTCGTCCCTGGATAGAGTGCCGATAAGATGAGTCAAGGCTAACTCGATAGTTACGCAAGAGCTCGGCTATAAATATCTTCATTTCCGCAAAGGCAAGA
>CAXGXL010000450.1:0-3882 GCA_964013555.1 uncultured bacterium | reverse complement strand
CGAGTCTTTGCTCCCCGAAACATGGGGCTTTTGGCCTCTTGCTCTCCCTTAACAAAAAATTCATTCGGCACAACGTTCTTGGGCATATAACTAGCAGCGCCCAAAAGACTTACCGAGGTCATGCTGCACCTCGAGCCATTGCCGGATCACGCAAGAGACCTGCTCTGAACTTTGCCTCCAAAATATGTTTTAAATTTTGTATCTCAACCCAATGGCCCGCATAAAAAAATGGCCATAGGTCGCCAACCCAAACCGAACGGTCATCAGGAGCCTCATCAGCAAAGGGGTTCCTATCGTAGAAGGGATGCTTGCAATTGGTCCACATCACCACCGAACCTGGCTTATTCAAAACCAGCTGAGCATCGACGACCCGAAGCAGGTAAATCATCCAAAGATGATTTTTTTGGTCCCAAGAACAATGGTAATCAACGGTCCGCGCGTGGGGGTTTGCAACGGTCTTGGTGTAAATAAGAGTCTCCCCACCAATCTTGTCTTTAGAGGCAACAATGCCATCTTCATCCATCTCACCAAAATCGCGCATGGAGTACGTCCACTCTTCGAGATGGTAAGGATTCGCGAGGTAGTCGTAAACAACGTCTGGCGGACAGGCGATAAATTCCTGAACCGTACAATAGTCACCGTAAATTTTATCGTGGGGGTAAACCGCATGGGTTAACTCCATTGCATGAGCTTGCATCTCATCCTTAGAGAAATTCTCGACACGCTTTACTTCAGGTATCTCATTAATATTTAGGGTCATCACTTTACTCCGCCGTTGGCATCCTATTTGGCCCAACTGCGTCATTTCACTAGCAGGCGAAAATTTTAGTAGCCCCCCAATAGATCTTAGTCAATTCAATTGTGCGCAAGATAATTGCGCACCCGTAATTGGTCGATCAACTAAGGATTATTGAATATAAGATTATGTTATTATTAGATTTAACGGACGGTCACCATGGCGAAAAAATTGCGTTCTAGGGAAAAGCGGTCCAAGAACTAAGCGAGATTAGAGAATCAAAGAGGTAAAAGCATTATGGAATTCTTCGCAGAGCTCATCCCCAAACAGCCAGCCTGGGTTTTGGTTATCCTCGGTAGCATTGGATTTCTAGGATACCTATCCCGACATCTCCGAGAAATCTTGGAAGTGGTTAGCTTCAAAAAAACTCGAGCTCTTGAAGCCAAAGTTGAATTAACTACAGATCTAAAATGGCTAGGCCAACACGGAGAAAGCCACGTAGCAACGGTTCAAGTTGATATTGTAAATAAAGGTGCAGTTCGCTTGCATATCGACAAATTAGAATTCGCCGTAAGAGGCATCGCCCGAGACTCAACCCTTCAACACGCTTGCCAAGATAAATACCCACGCCTAATGAAGCAGCTTTATTTCCCCGAAGAGATTGCGGAGGGAAGTTTTTTCCCTGCTGATTGGGACTACGCTTTTGTAGATCCGGGCTGCACGGATGCCTACCGCCACCCCATCTCCATCCCAAAGGATCTTCGCTTTGTCATGATCTGGGTAAAATTATGGTACCCCGACGATGTCGATGACTTTCAGCATGAGCAACATTTCTGTGCCGTACCTCTTTGGAAAGACGCCACTGGTGAGTTAAGAAATTTGCGTCAGGTAGCAAGCAGCGCGGTCTAAACTCGGACCCATTCATCACCCAATTGGATTCATTCGTTGTCCGATCCCCCGCCACAAAGCCAAGTCCGATCAAATGTACGTGAATCCATGTTAAATCTCAGCACCCATTGCGTGACAAGAATGTGACAAAAAATAACACACCCCCATTTTTCTTAACATTTTCAATGTCTTGTATCCCAAAGAACGAGACAGTGGCATGGCAATTCGCAAGCATATCATGGAGCATTGTTCAGTTGACCCGACGAGTTCCTATCCTTCATAAGCAATAAAACTTGTTGAATTTAACAATTTTCACGCCGAGCCCGGTGTCGGAAGCCAACCAAGGATTGCTTTTATGAAGTTCAAAGTACTCTCTACCTCATTGCTCGTGATGTTCACCATTCTTTCAGGGTGCAGTCGCCCAGATCAAAAAGGCGGGAAAACACAAAGCAACACAAACTCTCGCACCATTATCCAAAATAAAGGTTCCGATACCCTAGTTAATGTGGCCCAAGCCTGGGCGGAAAATTACAAAGACGTTGATAGCTCTGTGGGAATCGCGGTTACCGGCGGTGGCTCCGGAACAGGTATTTCCGCTATGATCAATGGCACCGTAGACCTCGCCAACGCTAGCCGAAAAATGAAGCAAAAAGAAATTGATCTTGCTAAGAGCAAAGGAATCAACCCCGTAGAATGGATCGTGGGCTATGACGCTCTGGCGGTTTACGTCCACCCTTCCAATCCCATTGAGTCGATAACGTTAGAGCAACTTGCTGCTATTTATGGGGACGGCGGTCCAACGGAGAATTGGTCCCAAATGAATATCACCGTTCCTGGTGCGGTCGGGGGAAAAATCATTCGAGTCAGCCGCCAAAACAACTCTGGAACCTACGCTTATTTCAAAAAAGCAGTTCTCGGCAAAGGTAAAGAATACAAGCTAGGTAGCCTCGATATGCACGGCTCGAAAGACGTAGTCGACCTAGTGGCTAAAACCCCAGGTGCCATTGGATACTCTGGACTTGCCTACTATACACATGAAGTGAAAATGGTACCCGTTCTTTCTAAAGACGGAACGCCCATCACCCCATCGACAGCCAGTGCCGCTGATGGTAGTTACCCCATCGCTCGCCCCTTGCTTATGTACACAGCAGGCGAGCCAACTGGCAAAGTTAAGACCTACCTCGATTGGATTCTTAGCCAAGCCGGTCAGAAGATTATTCTTGCCAAAGGCTACGCGCCCGTAAGCAAGATCAACTAGAAACTAATTTAAATTGATGAGGGGATGAATCAAGCTATGACCCACTACGAAGAAAGACTTCAACAAGATCTGAGTCGTTTGCAACAAAAGGTTCAATCCCTTAACAAGAGCGTAGAAAAAGCGGTTGAAGATTCAGTCCGAGCCCTTTTGGAGTTTGATCAAAAACTGGCAACCGACGTGGTTATTGGAGATCTCGCGATCAATCGTGAGTCGCGAGATCTCGACCGCCTCTGCCATAGTTTTGTTGCTCGACACTTACCCGCCGCCGGACACCTTAGATACGTCTCCTCGATGATGCGGGTCAACGTCACGTTGGAGCGCATCGGGGATTACGCAGAAACCATTTCTCGAACCGTTCTTCAATTAAGCGAAGGCCCCTCTAAGAGTATCACTCGTGGTATAGAGCTCATGAGTGCCCAAAGCCTTCAACTCTTTCATCAAGCAATGAAGGCCTATATCGAGCGCAATGAAGAAGCTGCTTATACCACCCTTGAGATAGCCCTTAGTTCGGTTAAGCACTTCGATAGTGTTCTACAAGATTTGGTGAAACTCGGTGACAAGTCCAAACGACCGACTTACGACCTCTTTGCTCTTTTGGCGTGCTTTAATCGCCTTGAACGCATCATGCACCAATCAAGAAATGTGTGTGAAGAAACTATTTTTGCCGCGACGGGCAAGGTAAAGTCCCGCAAGAAGTTTAACTTTCTTATCGTCGACAAAGCCAACACGGGTGCAAGTCTATTAACTCAGGCCATTCTCAAGCGCACCTACCCCAACAGCGGAAACCATTTCAGCTGTGGCTGGGCCCCCGGAACCGAAGCAGATCCCAGCTACCTTGCGTTTGCCGACCAACGTGGTCTGGATATGTCAAATTTACAACCGAAGACGCTCAAGCAACTAGATGTGGATTTCTCGGAAGTTGATGTAGTCATGGCGCTCGAAAAAGATGCTCCTAAGCACTTCCCGCGCCCCGGATTTCACACCATTGTGGTCGATTGCC
>CAXGXL010000449.1:0-3923 GCA_964013555.1 uncultured bacterium | reverse complement strand
GCATTCCGCCGGTGTAGCTCGCAGAAGTCTGCCTCTGGAAGGTGTCTTGAGTTTTAGCCGTCCCAGTCGAGGTAACACCACTGCTCGCTCCCTCCTGAGTCGTTGCGGGCGTCACCGGTCGACCCCGGGTCAAATCCAGCTTTTGGCCGTTCACGAAAATATCTTTCCCGTGCCCAACAATCGAAATATTGCCATTGGAGCTCGAAAAGCTTGTACCTTCACCACCGAGGGTCCCGGCACTCTGGGAAACACTTCCTCCGCTTTTGGTTTGACACACGACGTCTCTTTTGCCCCCTGATTCGGCTGTAAAACGAATGCAAAACCCTGGTCCTGCCAATTCGTACCATTTCTTCTCAGCACCCCCTGAAGAAGCCACGGCTCGGGTTGCAGATGGATTTGAGGAAATATTACCGCTACTTAACACATCTTACTCCTATAGAGTTTTCGAGGTTGACTGGCATTGAGTCACCCGAATTCTTCTATCGATAGGTTCTGAGTTAATTCTCGGAAAAAAAAGGCGTCCGGTGCTAACTTTGCTCGCTCTTTTGCGTCTTGGGTCCCGCCCACCCCAAGAGAAAGTCGTTGTAATTATTTAAGAAAGAATAGAGAATAAGAAAAGCAGCGGAGCACCCGGCCTCCAATAATTGCGATGATTAGTTCCGGGCATCGAAGTGCATACAAAGAGAGCACGCTTGGGCAGGATACAACTTGATTCGGCGTAAAACCTTATTGTTCAAGAATTTAACGGGGTATCTTTTTTCGGACCACAAATGCCGTCGCCCCCGAAAACCCAAAGGCTGCCGACATATCCATGCAACGCCCATCCTGCGGGGCGCTGTCGGTATTCTCTTCAAAAAGAGGTGTTACTAACTCAGCTTCAGCTTTTGCCCCAGTCTCATACATCTCGCCAAGAAATTCTGACGGGGTCATAAATCCGCCGATATAACCAGAAAAACTGCCGTCATCGGAGATTCTAAGTCGAATCATTCCCCGCCGCACCGGTAAAATAAATTTCGCATCCAGTATATCGACCGGTATCGAGAACTCCAAGGGCCCCGCTTCCAAAATCCCGTCAACGATTTGCATGTTCTCAATCCGAGACGAAGGAAAATCCTCGTCGGCGTAGAAGGTTTGGTACGGCGCAATCTTTCCCTCCGTCCCAATATCCGGCTTGTGACTTCCCCTTAAAATGTGAACCGTAACATCGTCATCATTTTGCAAGTCATCCACGCCCTCAAGCTCGACCATCATAAGGAAACGGCCTTCGTTGATCGCTCCATGCAGCAGACCTTGAGTCGCCTCTCCAATGAGCGGTTCCAAATCCGTCCAAATCTTCGCTAGTTGATTATCGATCCCAGCACGCCCCTCTGAGTCGACCATATCCTCAACGTAACAACTGGCCGCATCCGGTTCCCTATTATCTACACCATCAAGATCAAAACCCTCCGTGACGCCCGGAGAGTCTTCTCCGAAAAAGACGAACTCCCGAATGACGTTGGCATGAGACTTTTCAAGCATAAAGCCCCCGTCAACAAAATAACGTTCCCTTTCTTTGGCGCAAGAAGACAAGTAGACCAGCTGCACTAGCAATACGTTTAGAATTAAAATCCTCATAACTCTAATGCCCTCACTCCAGAATTAACCCATCCGTCGTCCACGCCCCATTCATCCACCAATACTCCCATTGCATTCAGAATAGAAAAAGGAACATGGGACGCATTTTCTTGACTGCTCGACCGATAGTGAAACCCCGTGCTAATTCGCCCTCCCGCTCTGCCTGCAATCAGCAAGGGGTATTCATCAATCTGGTGGGTGCGCGCATAAGACACGTCCGTGGTTCCCAGAATAAGACAGTTATCTAAGAGCGTACCATCGCCTTCCGGCACGTTTCTCAGGGCTTCCAAATACCATGCAAAGTCCTCCATTATGCTCTGAGTAATAACCTGCACCTGCGGCATATCACCCGGCTCATCATGAGTAAGCTGATGATGCCCCGCCGTTGCCCCTGGGTAGAGGCAATTGCTAACTCCGTCCGAATAGTAATAGCTTAGAACTCGAGTTTGGTCGCAAGCGTAGGCCATCACCGCCAACTCGCTCATCAAGCGAGAACGAGCCTGCATTTGTGGTCGTCCATCAATATCGAGAGGCGTCACCACCTCTCCCGGTCGAACGCATGCCGCTAAATTAGGTGGGTCACTCTCTAGCCTGGCAATTCTCAACTCCAGATCTCGAACAGCCGATAAATGCATATCGACCCGCACTCTATCGGCTGCACCTAAACGTTGATTGAGTCGACCGATATCGCCCATCACTGCATCGAGCACACTGCGGCGCAAGGCCAAAGTGGGATCTACAATGGGTTCCTCCCCGGGCGCTCGAAAACTCGATCCGAATAGACGTTCAAAAAACAACGCAGGATCACACTCGGGATAATTCTTGGTCTCAGGCCCAACGTATGAAAGTCCGGTAGTGCCCGGTTCGATTCCCAGCTCAAGAGAACGAAACCTCGTATCGCCACCGATCTGGGAAGCCAACACTTGGTCCAACGATGGTCGGCTAAAAACCGGCCCACCACCATCCGGGTACAAAACACCAGCTCCGGACAAAAGACCCACCGGCCCCGAAAGGTGTGGCGCATCATTCGGGGTTTTCACCTCGAAGCCCGTTAACAAAGCGATTTCGCTTTTGAGTCCCTCAAAGGGTTCCAATTGCTTTGGCGCTTGCCAATTGGCCCCTGAGCTACTCGGAACCCACAGCTCCGGATGCACCCCATTTCCCCAGTAAAACAATCCGAAGCGTTGTGGAAAACCAGCACCAGACGCATAGGCGGTACCGTTCGAATTAAAGAACGCCTCAAGCGGCGGAAGTGCAATGGTAACGGCGGCTCCTGAAAGCACCCCCCTTAAGAAGGTGCGCCGACTCAATGGTGTTTTTTTCATAATTGCTCCTCCAATTCTCGAAGCGGACCAGCTTGTCTAAAGAGAGGGCTCATCACAATTTCTAGGATGAGTCTTTTAAAACGAAATCCGTGATGTTCAAAGCGCTCGGACAGTGTCTTAAGCCAAGAAGATTCCTGGCCTGTAGTGGCACGGCCCACCGCATATCGAGCCAAGGTTTTCACCACGCAAGGTGCAAAGGCCGGATGATTTCGAAGAGCTCTCCCCAGCTCCTGCATGTCCGCAAAGGCCTCTCCGTCCAATTCGCCGGAGGGATCAATCACAGCACCGTGGTCTTTTTCGCGCCATCGCCCCAAGCCATCGAAATTCTCAAGACCGAGCCCAATAGGATCAGTTAGTTGGTGACAACCCGCGCAGGACGGCGAAGCCAAATGTTCGGCCACTCTCTCCCTCAGGGTTCGCGTTGTTCCTGTGGGCTCAGGAATCGACGTATCGACATTGACTGGCGGGGCCGGTATCGATTGGCACAATAAAATGGTGCGCACGGCTCGGCCCCGAAGAGTAGCCGAAGAAGAAACCGGATGAGAATGGAGCCCCAAAAAAGATGCGTGCCCCAAGAGCCCTGACCGTTGTTCTCCCGGTAACTTGACGTACGCAAACCCCTCTACGGTCGGAGAGGGGATGCTGTATAGGGCGGCAAGACGACGGTTAATAAAAGAATACTCCGTTGTCATAACATCACGAAAATCGGCATTCTCGTCAAAAACAAGATACTCCAAAAGCTGGAGAGTTTCATCGCGAGCATCTTTACCTAAATCGCGATGAAAATGCTCAAAGATTTTGGGATCTTTAGAGAGCGAATCCAATTCATAAAGTTCCAACTGCTCGTTAAAAAAGTTCCGAATTCCTTGTCGCGCCTGGGGGGCATCAAGTAAACGCACTGCTTGGGCAAACAACCCTTCTCGAGTCTCAAGAACGCCGTCTTCAGCAGCACCTAGGAGAGTAGCATCCGGAGCAGAGTTCCAC
>CAXGXL010000448.1:0-3935 GCA_964013555.1 uncultured bacterium | reverse complement strand
GCCAAAGAGAAGATATCGGATGCGAACCCGCTCAGTGTCGGACGGCGCTGCCAAGCTGTGTCGGTAGAGCATTTGAATGACCGCGGCGCCGCAGAGCAGGACAAAGGCTCCCAGAGCGAGTCGAACCATAGTGTGGTTACCTAGGGGACTGAAGATCAGAGCCGAGAAGAAGCCTGAAATAACGACCGAAATTCTAAGGTATTGTCGTGTCGTACGTCTGTGATCCCGAACCAATTCTCGAAAAAAGAGAATGGAAAGCGGCGCCATTAGGGCAAGAGCGACATTGGGAACCCCGGAAATTGCTCCATCGGCAATTTGGCTAATTAAGGAGCCGGTATGGTAAGCGAAAATAGCCAGGGTAAATGCGGCAAAATGAGAGTAAATACGGAGTCTTGGGCGCTTTAAGAGAATTGCGATCGCTACGGTACTGCTGACTACGCTGGCTAGAATGGCACTGGTGACGCCAACATTCATATGCGAACCATGGCCCGGTCTTCGCTAAGCTGTTTGACGGATTTCGGAGGAAGCGTGACGGCGCTGAGGTAAGAACTTGGCATTGGTATGGCGCAACCACTGAGGACGTGCTCCCTAATCCAGCGTTGGCGAAGCACTTCCAGTCGACCGTATAGAGGTCCTAAGTCCTCTCCCTTCACTTCGCATCCCGGTAGGTCGGGTGTACTTGCGGTGAAATAATCCCCATCGTGAACCACCCGAATGGGGTAATTCTGGCGAATATAGTATTTGATCAGTCTACTGCTGAGATTGTCCATTATCTATATGCTTATCATACTGTTTGGTGTTCTCCCAAATTTGTGAAATAGGATTGCTTTGAGAGGCTCTGGTCTTCATACCACCTAGTTGAGGAGGTTTATTATGTTGATTGTTATGCGTGCTGAAGCAACGCCCGAAGATATTGAACGAGTTTCCAATCGGATTCAAGAGCTTGGGTTCGCTGCTCACCCGATCCCAGGAAGTGCTCGCACGGCCATTGGAGTAACTGGCAACGACACAGAGATAGACCCCGGCCATTTTGACCTCTTGCCGGGTGTGGCTCAGGCGATTGTGGTTAGTCAGCCATTTAAATTGGTTTCCCGAGAAGTTAAGGGGGAATCCACGGTGGTCGATGTTGACGGGGTCTTGGTTGGAGGAAAAAATGTGGTGGTGATGGGCGGACCCTGTTCCGTCGAGAGCAAAGAGCAAATTCTCCTCTGCGCGGATGCGGTTGCAGAAGCGGGAGGTACATTCTTACGTGGTGGAGCATTCAAGCCTAGAACCAGCCCGTATGCCTTTAGGGGACTCATGGAGGAAGGGTTGCAGTTGCTTGCCAACGCGCGGGAGCAAACAGGGTTAAAGGTTATTACTGAGGTATTGACGGTGGATACCGTTGGCTTAGTCAGTGAGTACGCAGATGTTCTTCAGATAGGAGCGAGGAATATGCAGAACTTCGCTCTTTTGGAGGCAGTTGGCTCCCAACCCAAGCCAGTTATGCTTAAGCGCGGAATGAGTGCGACGATTAAAGAACTTTTGATGGCAGCTGAGTACATCGTAGCCAAGGGCAACTACAACGTTCTTCTTTGCGAGCGGGGAATTCGAACTTATGAGCCTATGACCCGAAACACCTTAGATCTGGGAGCGGTTGCGCTGTTGAAGGAGCTAAGCCATCTGCCTATTATTGTAGACCCTTCCCATGGCATCGGAGTCCGTTCCGGGGTTATTCCCCTAGCTCGTGCCGGGGTAGCAGCTGGTGCGGACGGCCTGATCGTCGAGATGCACCCTGAACCGAATCGGGCTTGGTCGGACGGAATGCAATCGCTTACCATTCCTATGTTTCAGTCTATGATGGATCAGGTTAGACGTATTAGCCTCGCTGTAGATCGGAGTATTTAATGAAGGAACACGCCTCATTGACGGACCTTTCACTCAACGAATTGTTTTCGCCTATTCTTGATTCAATGCAAGAATACGGGCTAACTCGCTTAGTGGCTTTTCCCGGTTCTGTAACCGGTGATGGCCTTGGAGGTATGGGGAGCCTCGACCTGGATTGGCAAGAAGAGATACATGAAGAAATTCTCTCACTCTTAGAGGAACCTGTTTTTTTGGACAACGGTGCGATGTTGGAGGCTGTGGCTGGCCATGTCGTTTTGCGACTTGAACCGGACGTAAACCGAGGTCTTCCGCAATTGGTTGATTCAGGAATGCTTTCGCAATTGGCGAGCGATTTCTTATCAGCCAGCCTTGTGCTAGGTAAGAATATCGTACTTACGGGGCCCGATTTTGCCACCATTCCTTTGTGCACCGCTCTATTGGCAGACGGGGAACGACCGGCATTAATGGGATTGGACGGAATTCTGGCGCCATCTCATTGGCCAATTTTGGCTGACCTTGGTGAGGTTCATACTTTGGGCCCCGATCGCTTAGGAATTTGGTGCTGCCCCACAGAGACTGTAGCTGAAATTATGTGCGGGGGGACGGCGGTGATAGGGTGCGTGCCAGGAGGCACGCGAGATAAAGCCCTTCGTCGAATGGGTATGGCGTTGGATGGAGTTCTTACGCCTGGATTCCAACACGAGCCGGAGGGGGTGCTGGGCGCGGTCGATTTGGTGATTAGTTTGGGGTGGAATGATGGGTTTCGAATTCAAGAAATTGTAGAGATCTTGCCAGGTATTGGTGAATTAAAACATCGGGTTCTCTTTCATGCACCAGTCGAAAATGATGGTCATGCTTTGGTCCCTGTCTATCGACCCTCTTACTTAGATACGTTTCTTAATTTGGGATTGGGGGCCTATGTGGAGAAGTTGAGGGCTGCCACCGAAGAAGCCGAGCATACCATGCCGCTTCACCGCCCGGAAGTAGAACTGCCCGATGTCTACAAAGTAAAGAGTGCGCTGGAGCCTGAGTATACCGACAACTCTGAAAATGATGCTCAAATAGTTGCTTCGCCCCAAGTTGAAGTAGACTTATCTCGCACTATGCCCCATCGACCGACCTACTCTCCGGATACCATCGATTCCGATGCGGAGCCCCCTGGGTGGGAGCTGGACCAACTTGGAGAGGAGGTAGCTACCGATCCGGTTGCTTCTTCGAGTTCAGAAGAGGCCTTGATGGCGGCAGCGTATGGTTTGGCGCCACCACCTCGTCCTAGCGGAGTCTCCGCGGATAGCAACCCCAACTTCCAACAAGCGTTGGAACAAGCACGGGTTCGAGATGAAGCCTTTAGACGTCAGCAGGAAGACTTTGGAAGCGACGAGTGAGGCGAAACTCATGTCGGATTCTCCCCTAAAAGGTTTGCGAGTTCTTGATTTTTCACGTGTGGTTTCCGGGCCGTTTTGTACTCAACTACTTGCTGATATGGGAGCTGACGTAATTAAGGTGGAGCCACCGGGTGGAGATGATACTCGGCATTTCGGGCCACCGTTTGTTGAGGGAGTTTCTACGTATTTTTTGTCCAATAACCGCGGAAAGCGCTCGTTGGTTTTGGATTTGAAAAACGAAGAGGCTTCGATGGTCGTAGGGGATTTGGTGCGCTGGGCTGAGGTGGTGGTGGTCAATTATCGGCCAGGAGTCGCCGATAGACTGGGTGTGAGCTACAGCCATTGCAAAATTCTTAATTCACGTCTGGTATACGCAAATATTAGTGGCTTCGGGCTCCGTGGCCAGAGGCAGTATTCGCACTTGCCGGGGTACGACTTGATCCTTCAAGGAATGGGAGGAATGCCATCTCTAACTGGCCCTGTAGAGGCGGGACCTTCGAAAATGGCCGGTTCCATTGCGGATATTCTCGCTGGCTTGCATGCCTACGGAGCAATTACCACCGCGCTTTTTTCGTTGAGCCGCACCGGTAAGGGCGAGTTTCTGGATATTTCGATGTACGATGGACAGCTTGCGAGCTTGATGTATCATGCTACGGCTTGGCTTAATGCGGGCGTGAAAACGCG
>CAXGXL010000447.1:0-3941 GCA_964013555.1 uncultured bacterium | reverse complement strand
TGCCTTTAGGTGCCGCCTGCGATGTAGGGGCTAGTTGTGCTTCTGGCTATTGTTGGGCAGGCGGAGATGCTTGGATTTGTGCTGAAGTCTGTGCTGAAGGGGTCGACCCAAGCGAAGCGCCTGCGGGCCTTAATTGCACTTCAATCCCTGCAGATTCACCCGCCGCCCCGGATACGGGAGCTGCTTGCGTTCCAACTGGTAACGGGTATCTTGGAGATTCTTGTCTTTCAGGACCTTATGACTGCCGAGATGCTACTTGCCTTAATAACGATTATTGTACTCGAGTTTGTGACCCCACGGATCCTGAAACTTGTAGCGATGAAGGCAGCGTGTCTACCTCTTGCCTTTTAGCGGCTTCTAACCCCATTTTTGGCGATACTTATATCTGTGTTCCATCAGAGCAAGCGAACACGGTAGTCGAAGGTGGCGCATGTGAGTTTCCTTACGAATGTGGGGAAGGGCTTGTTTGTCTGAACGAAGTCTGTCGTCAACCCTGTACGCTAGATTCTGATTGCCCAGCTGAGAGTTATTGTGCCCTGGATAATGCCGGTGGTGGCATTTGCTTACCGAATGACTCCCGGGTAGCGGTGGGAGAAGCATGTGAGTTTTCTTCTCAATGCGTTGAAGGCGCAATGTGCTATGACGGTGGAACCGGTGGGACCTGCCGCCTTTTGTGCCCGAACGGTGTGTCTGATTGCGCTGCGGCAAATCTGTCGACGGCCTGCACCGACCTACCCGTAGGTCAAAATCTGGATACAATGCTCACTGCTTATGACGGCGTTGATGCTGAAGGTGCGCTGGGTGGAGACGACGATTCTGGAGAAGGATATTTCTCGAAGTTTGAGAAAGAATTGGAGCTGGGAACAAAGGATTATTTTGTCGAGGTATCCCGTTACCCCAATAGCCCCACAGGCTCTTATTCTTTAACTATTTCGCTCAACGGCATTCTGACAGGGAACGCGGTTTCTGAAGACGAAGCTACAGCCAACGATACACGAGCTACTGCGCAGGTGGTTGCTCTTGGTGACCGGGTGGATGCCGAATTCTTGAACGTCGGAGAAACCGAAGATGTCGATGTTTACCGAGTGACGGTTACCGCGCAGGCGGGAGACAAGCTCGTTATTGAGACCAGCAAAGCGGTAGCCGGGCTTTGCTACGATGTGCCTCAGGTTCTTTTAGCTGATGGTGAAGAATGTACCTCGGATGAAGTGTGCGAAAATTCATGTTTCTCTTTGGTTCGAGAGGGCCCCGGATTTTGTGCGAAGCCATGTGCGAGTGCTGACGATTGTGGAGGCGGAGAATGTGTTGTCTTTAGTGATAATGGTGCTGACGACGGCTTTTGCTTTCCTGCTGGTAGCATCTCCGCTGGTGCGAAGGCATTTGGTGAAATGTGCAATAGCCCCCATGAGTGTAGTTCGAGAATGTGCACCAAGCACCCCGCTGAAGATGCTTACCGGTGTGGGGCTCCATGTGAAACACCCGATGAGGCTTGCCAGGAGGATGCCGGCCGCTGCCTTGCTCCTGATCCTATTTACGCCAATGCGTGCGTGAAGCATTTGAATGGCGCCGTTGAGCCGGGTGGAGAGTGTCAGTGGACGGTGGACTGCGCGATGGGGAATATTTGCTCAGAGGGGCAGTGTTTGCCGGAGAATGCGAGTTCCACTCGGTACAATCCTGAAACGGTTGCAGACGGTTACGCTTGCAATTCCGATGAAGATTGTCTGTCCGGAGTTTGCAATGACAATTATATTTGTGGCGAGGCCGAAGCACTGCCTTGTGAAGGCTGCCTTGACAATGGCCAGCCCTGCAACGTGGATTCTCAATGTGCGGGCGGAGTTTGTTTTGCAGCCGACGCATCTACCTTCTTTTGCGTAGATGCTTGTGAGAATGCGGAAGCGACTTGCTCAGGGGAGTTGTTTGGTATCAGTGATCTCAACTGTGTTTCCGACCTTCGAGGAACGTTTGGTTGCGCTCCTAGCAAGGGCGTAGGAGCTCCTGCAGATCCGTGTGAATCGGGTTACCTTGATTGTGAAAGCGGTCAGTGTTGGAACCGAGCTTTCTGCATCGCCGAGTGTGGTCTGGAGAATAATGATTGTGGTCGGGATGCACAGTGCGTCACCTACGAAGCCACTACAGAGTTAGAACGCCAGGTTAATACAGAGCTTACGGTCTTGGATTCCCAGGGAGCGATCTTAGTCGAAAACGACAACATGATGTACGGTGATTTTTCGGCGAGTTGGTATTCCTCGGTGACCTACACAAACTCAGGAGCATCTTCTTCGTATGTTTGGATTAGGGTTCAAGCGGCTGTGGATGCAGGGCTTTCTACTGGTTCGTATCAGTTGCAGGCCTATACCTCATCTAACCCACCGCCTTTCGGTACTCCAATTGTAGAGAGCGAGCTTCGGGCGGATGCTGTTGGCAACGGTACAATGGTATTGGCACACGACCTTTCCGAAGTCGGTTTTCCCGTGCGAGTGATGGGCGAACTGCCAGAAGGCAACGTGGATGTGGACTACTTCCGAATTGAACTCGGTGGAGGTGAGACGCTGACGGTTACCACAGCAGAGCCGCTTGGCTTTGTTTGCTGGCCACTAGAAGAAGTAGACACTGAGCTGGGTGAAGAATGTCGATTTGATTTCGAATGTTCTACCGGGGTGTGTCTTGGAACTTGTGCGGCAGAGTGCACGGGTGGCAACGAGTGTGATGCCGGATTTGAATGTGATTCATTTACCGAAGACAGTCGTTCGTACTGCTTTAAGAGCCTAAAGTTTGGTGAGAATTGCGAAGGCAGCGCCAAAAGTGACGCCGTGGCATGGGAGTATCCCGCATGTCCAAACAATGCCTGCTTTGAAAGGGCAGAAGGCCAGCCCAAGGAATGTTCAGCGAGCTGCGCCGTTGAAGCTGCGGGTACCGCGTGCGGTGTTCTCGAGGGGTCGGAGTACACTGGGGAGTGTGTGGAGATCGAATATGGTTTCTACTGTATTCCTCACCTCCAAGGAACATTGACCGAAGGAGCTGAATGTTTGCTCAACGGAGACTGCGCCACCGGCTGTTGCGATGCCAATAGCCGAGAGTGTGGAAACACGAATTGCTACGGCCAATAGGTCGTGTGACTTAGGTTAGTGTAAGCCCGGGCTAGGCAAATGCTTAGTCCGGGCTTTTTTATTGCTGCAGAACTCACGAATGCGTTAACTCAGACATGAATTTGCCAAGCAAGGAGGTGCTCTCCCGTTGTTGTCACTATTGTTGTGGAACTTCGATTCGTGAGGAGGAAGGGGTTAGTCTCGGGGGCCTTGTTGATTCTCTAAATTGGTCGCACCCTGACTGAGCGCCTTTTTTAACTTAGCGCTTTCGTCTTTGAGGTGAGTGCTCGTTTCGGTGGCAACGCCTTTTAAGGCTTTGCTTGCTTTTTGGGCGGCGTCTTTGGCGACTTCGGTCGTTCCTTTATTGATTTTCTTTCTTAGGGAGTCCTGGATGTTCTCTGTGGCGGAAGAGGTCGTTTCCTTTATTTTTTCTCCCCACTTTTCGGTGGTGTCTTTGGTGGTATCGACGAGGCGTTCTTTGAGAGTTTCGGTTTTCTCTGAAACTTCTTCGCCGGTGGATTGAAGGTAGAAAGTAAAGCCTGCGATTACCACCATGAAGCAAATGGCCACGAAAAGGAGCTGTTTTAGTAAGCTGACGATGAGAAAGATGACAAGTAAGGCACCGATGAGGCCGTAAATGGGATCTTGATTGACAACAGCGAGAATCGTTTCCATGTTAATTTATCCTAATCATTGGAGTTTTTTTCGTAGAAGCACGTTAGTGCCCAAGGATGAGTTGTGACAAATTCTTGAGCGGGATGCAATTTGTTAGACCTTGAAAGAAGCGAAAGTTTGGCATTCGTAGATAAAGTGGCGCGCCCGGCAGGATTCGAACCTGCTGCCCTCGGCTTAGAA
>CAXGXL010000446.1:0-3950 GCA_964013555.1 uncultured bacterium | reverse complement strand
CCCGCATGAGGGAGACGCATCAGGGTGCCAAAGCACCCAGGCCGTAAGATCTCGAGAATCATTGGAGAACCAGGAGCCGTCCCATGAGTAGGAGGTCTCGCCGCAAATATTGGGATCGAAATAGTGGGTGTATCCACCGCAGCCGGTATCTCGGTCACGAATTATCGCACAAAGAACCAAGCCCTCGGGTGCATCCATTAATTCGACGCTGGTTCGAGACGAGTCGTTGAATGCTTCGCATCCTATATCACCAGCATCATCCGAACTAAAAAAGAAAAGGTCGATATCCGATTCGTGGTGGAGAGTGCCTGATTGCATTTTTTGGCTAGGATAGTCTGAGCCGCAGTCACCAAGCGTCCCTAGATTGACGCCGCTACTGCAGACCTTGCCAATATCATTTCCGCCGCGTTCCTCGCCGCATTCACACCCATCGGCCGCATTCTCATTTTGATCATGCCATCCGGAATGACACGAGTCTATGTCGCACTCGCCAGACATACAATTGGGATACCCGTTTTCAATGGGGCATCCCTCTTCGCACTTAAGCACTTCGCTAGAGATTTCCACCTGCCGAATAGGGCCGTCCATTCCATTGTGTGAGATTAACATGCGAGCATTGGCGGGTCCTAGATTGTTTGCGGTCATGATTACCGGGATTTGAAGTGGGGGATCTGAGGGGGAGAGCGTTGCAGGAAGGGGCAGAAAATCTCCTAGCCGAATTTGATCCGACGACCCCAACTCAAAAGAAATCTCCGAGATGATTAGGTCCCCAACGCCATTATTGGAGATATCAATTAAGGACGCATCACTGGTCCAGGATTGAACAATAGAAGCAAGAGTAACGAGTTGGGGGGCCTTGATTCGGGGCGCGCTACAAAATCCCCTGAGCCCAACTCTTATCGGCTCTTGTCCGTTATCCATGTCTAGAATCAGAGTCGCCTCCAGGTCCCCGCCCCTCGTTGGAGAGGCAATCACGTTAAAGGTTTTAGAAGCCATCGAATTAAGTGCGGTAGGATCTTCGGTTAGGTCCGTGCTGAAGACACCATCCGCTCCCTCAATGCTGACCCTGAACTCGCCGTTGGTTCCGCCTGCGTTTATGAGAGTGATTTCTCGGGTTGATGCCTCGTTTGCTCGAATAGTCCCAAAGTCAATTGATTCATCAAGACGCGGCTCAAGTCGGATCTCTGAGTTCGAAATACTTGTACCGCTTAGGGTTACCTCGTAGGGCTCTGTGGATGCATTGGTAAGAATTTGAAGGGTTCCATACGATAGCGTGTCTTGTGTAGGCCTGAATGTGATCGGAATTTGAATCTCGTCGTTGGGGTTCACGAAAGAAGTCCAACCAACTCCAATTTGGAATGCGCTTGAGGTTTCAGGAGTCAATTGAATGTCAAGCACGCCTAAAACCGCATCGTTACGTGATATATTCGTCAAGCGAGCAACTTTAGTGTTTGAGTTACCGGTTGCAATAAAGCCAAAATCAAGGGATGCAGTTTCGAGTGACGCTTCGGCAGCTTCGAGTACCCGAGCTGCGATTGGTAGTTCCACTCTATTAATTTCCGCATCGACGAATTCGTCGCGGCCATCAAACCACTCAAGCCGCAGGGTGGCAGAGTCGTTTATGCCATCTTGTGGCTTATACGTAACGTGTATATAAATTGGTGAATCCGTCCTGGCCGCGACTGAACCGTCTCTAGCTGGTGTAAGCGACGGATCTTGAGAATCGTATTGCTCATGGTTTGAGACCTGAAACGAGAAATCGAGCGGGGCGTCTGTGGCATTGTTACGAAGTTCAATATCACTTAGGGCTATGGAACCACCACCTCGGTTTTCGACCTTGAGTGTGAGGGTTTGTTCACATTCCAGCAAAACGCAGGTAAAACTAAGGCCGAATGGGGGGGCAACATACAATGATGCTGGGCTAGAGCTTTTTGTATTGTCCAAACACACTGGGGAATTAGGGTTTTCTAGACAGTCCACTAGCTCGCTCTGTGGGATGCAAGAAATCCAGACAAACGTCATTAGAGTCAGAAAATACAGTTTCGAATGCATGAAGCGAACTCCTACCCGAGAATGGGTTTTACTCACGAATGACGAATCGTCCATTTTCACGAACTACGCGAAAGAACGATTGAACGTCACCACGGTTGTTTAATCTAATTTGTTTGGAGAAAACCTCTGAAGTGCCTTCAGCGCTTCCTGTATTAACGAAGGCCGTTATGGTCACTAAGCTTGATTCACGCGTCCAACAATTCTCGTTAATCAAGTTTCCAATTGCGTCTGGGGATACTGATATAGGTACTCCTATTTCGGCGCCGAGAATCCCTAAGAGTGTACTTACTCCGATTCCGGTTAGATCTCCGATGAACCCTGCTGGTATATTGGCACAGTCATCGATGTAATGTGCACGAACATCAAATGAACCACCATCAGCTAGATTAGGGCCCAAACCATAGAGAATAACTCGCTCGGGTTCTTCGAATACGCCCACAGGGATCCAACTAGCGTTTCCTTCTAAACCGGTATCGGACCACATTTGGCAAAAGTCCGTTGTATCGGCGACGACGTAGGTTCCATTGCGGTCCTGCACGTATTGAGCTGCCGGTTTTTTACAGGAGAATCCCAGTGGACTAATTAATTCAAGATCTACGTTTCTAAAATCGTCTTGTGCCCATCCACCATCGTTGTTTTCAAAGGTCATCTCTATACGAAGTGTATCGTCGCTTGTTGTCGTTTGTGCCCACCCGTGTAGATTAACTGAGGTGAGAACGTTTTCATTATCGTTGCTAATGATTCGTAGCCATCCGTCGGAAGAGCGCTGTGGATCGGAGGGGTGGGCAGGATCACTTGGTTGTGTGGGGTTGTAGAGTACGTTGATGGCGATGGTTCCTCCTGGAAGGAGCGGCGCTACGAACGAGGGCGAGAAGGAAAAATCACCTGAAGGGTCATCGAGATCCAAATCGAGTGTTAGTTCCGATTGTCCAGTATTTTGAATAAATACCGTTCGAGAAGCGGTGCGCCCTAATGCAAGAGGAGTGTTACTTTCGTCTCGAAAATCAAGTTCTAGGGGCGTCACTACAATATTGGGGGGCCCCAGGGATGAGGCAGCAATTCTAGTGCTAGCAACTGCTGGTTCGCTGGTTTGACTTGTGGGTGCTGCATGAACAACTAAGGTGGTTTCTTGGTCGGAATGGCTTGTGGGGAGAAATGTTAGAGGAATATCAATCCACGTGTTTGGATTGTCTTCGTCGAAAGGAGCCAGTCTTATCGGATCTCCTGGAGATACGTTGGTAAATTCCTCGGGAATACTGAAGTCGGTTCCGGGACGAATATAGATAAATTGAATTTCCAGCTCGGCATTTCCCGTTCCAACATTGGTTACTCGAATTGTCTCGGTGCGTGGTGTAGATTGAGACCCATTTATGAAAGGAACGTAGCCGAAATTCAATTCAGGGGGGGCAATTCTCAAGGCGGGAATGCCTTCGTAATAGGCCTTAAGATCGACCGTTATAAGTCCTTCTTGGCCTGCACTATAGTCGCTCGTTCTTAGATAAAGGGCACTTGTAGCTTGCCCCGGTTGGGTTGGGATATAGCTTACGTCAATGGAGGTGGAGTGGTTGGGTGGAACAATATTTGGGTAGAGGGTCGGGTCACAAGGACTACAGGCGAAACCACTGCTACCGGAATCGGAAATACCAGCAGACTCGATTTCCAAATTGCATGGCCCAATATTTGAAATGGATATGGAGCGATTTGCTCTCTCTCCGGCGAGCACGCCACGGAATTCGATTTGAGTTGTTTCTAGATGAACGACTGGTTGTTGGTTACCTGTGCAGTTGAATTCTTCAACGGGTACGCACTCACCGAAAACGCAAATATAACCATCCTCACAGTCTTCATCGGTTGTGCATCCAACAATATCTTCTTGCGGATCTCCTTCGGGAGCGAAT
>CAXGXL010000445.1:0-3953 GCA_964013555.1 uncultured bacterium | reverse complement strand
TTACGTTCGTCTTATTCGCAAACTTCGATTAGAGAAAGAAAAGGTCGAGATTCTTGGGAAGATTCGGGACAGTTTGAAGAATCTTGAGGCGATCCCACGAGGTGCGGTGACGCCCATATTATTTCCAGGGAGAGAACAAGGGGAAGTCGGTTCTTTTCGCGACCTTTTGGGCGAGGGTTCTGTTTATTTTGACTTAGATAGTGATGGTGAAAATGAACGATGGCCCTGGGTGCATCCGCAAACATCAATCTTGGTTTGGTTACCTAAGGGCTCCTCGGTTACTTCTGGGCGCCAGCTATTCGGCACTACGACCTTTGGGATGTTCTGGCGCAATGGCTACGAACCATTGAATTCATTGGACGATAATCGCGATGGATGGCTTATGGGGGATGAACTTTTGGGGCTGGCAGTTTGGACGGATAGAAACGTTGATGGTGTGTCAACCCTAAGCGAATTAAGCTCCCTTAAAGAGCGCGGTGTAGCGGGTGTTGCTGTTTTTCCTACAGGGCAAGACGGGCTGGTCTACCAGCACCTTTCGGGGATTTTGCTGGAGGACGGTTCGTTTCTGCCGACCTTCGACTGGGTAACCACACCGCTTCCAGAGCGGTGGGCAAGTCGGCATCCCTAAGCTCTTCTGTGAAATTCGGCGACGGATTCAACGGGATGAAGCGTTTCGTAAATGCGTGCGAATGCAACTTTGACTCGGGTATCTTCTAGTTTTAAGACCGCCAGATCGAAAAGCCATTTTGCAATACGTTCACTGGTGGGGTTGAATGGGAAGACTGCTACCTTGAGGCCGCCGGGGCTACGGAGTTGGGCGCCGCCCAATTCCATGGAAGAAACATCGGAGGTAGCGGGCTTCTTTCTACTTGCTAAAAGGGCGGTGCCTACGGGCTCCAGCCCGGTTTGAATATCATCAAACGTCGTTTGGCCTACAGCTAAGCTATGGTCCAAAAGTGCGTGGCAAGGTCGAAGAACGTCAGCCTTGAGTTTGCCAAAATCAACGACGAACCCCTGTTCGTCGAGTTCGTAAGCCTCTAAACATACTTCGAATTTCCAAGTGTGGCCGTGGATATTGATGCATGCCCCTTGATGACCACGGATGTGGTGGGCGAAATCAATATCTATACTCCTATGAATTCGATACATTTGCCTTGGATTAGCCCCCAAACTCAAAAAAAACAACCGAAAAAGCGATTAATCGAGGCGATAAAGGAGGCTGTGGGAGAATGAGTGGTAGACGATGCAGCGTCGTTTCCTACATCGTCTACCGGAGTTAGGTTGCGGAGTGGATAATTTACTGGAGTTCTTCTGAGGAAACCCCCCAGCGGTATTCCACTAGGGCATCGCCGGCGGCATACCCGAAGGCTTTCATGGTCAGTTCATTGGTTACTGCTCCGATTATCTTAATCCACTCATTTCCTTTGCCGGTTAGGGTTTGGTCGCCATTATAACCGCTGTAGCCGACGAGCATATTGTCCTGTGGGCAGTCGAGTTCGGCTGCGGAGCTGGCTTTGTCTCCCGCAGGGTAGCAGAGCCATTGCTCGCCAGGTTGATTTAACAAACCATGATTTCCACTGCTATCCCAAACAACAATTTTGGTCTCTCCGTCCCAAATTTGAACATCGATGTCATTTTGAGCGGTTAGCTTAATTTCAATGTTCTCTTTACCTTGAGGGATCGTTCCCACGGTTACAATTCCGCCCCGAACGATTTCTTGATTAAAACTGCCGTTGCCGCTGTCGACACAGTCGGCGGGCGCTTCAAATGTGTATTCAACCAAGGCGTTTCCGGCTGCGTATCCGTATGCTCTCATGGTCATGACGCGATTGGTTTCACCGCGAATTTCAATCCATTCATTTCCACGGCTGCACGAGCTGGTGGCTGGATTCATGCTACCGCAGTCTCCATTGTAGCCACTGTAGCAGTATTCAACGCCCTCGTAGGTGGTGCACTCTTCTGTGGGACCTTTTAACCTTCCCCCTGGCCATGCAATCAGTTCGAAACCGGTTTCTTTGTCAACCAACTGCACATCAACATCGGTATCGTTGGACAGTTCGATGCGAACATTGGCTTTACCTGCCGGGATATCGCCGACAACAACCGTAGCCTTGTTCTCGATGGGCTGCTCGAAGTCGCCGCCGCCATCTTGACAAGCGCAGCCCCAATTGAATCCGCTTGTGTTAGAGTCTGACTCGCAGTCGTCAGTGCTGTCGTCTGAGTCGTTGTCAGGGTTGACGACGGTCAAATTCAATTTATAGGATCCGGTTTGGTTTGCAGAATAGGCGGTAACCTTAAAGTAGTAAGTTCCCGCTTCGGTTACTTGATGTACAATCTTTGATGCGTAGTTGCCATTAGCAATATCGTCGTTTTCCGCTAGTAAAGTTGTGCCGTCAGTTCCATACATAAAGAGCTTGGTGTCTGTGATAGTTACTAATTCTGTTTCTGCACTAACCTCGGCACCCGCTTGAAGGTTTATAGCGAACCAGTCGGTGTCGTTGGAAAAGTCGATAGTCCCATCGTGATTGCCTGCATCTACCACGGTGGCGTTTTCGGCGTTGTTGCCGTGATCTTCAACCAATTCCCAAACGGATACAGCCCAACTATTTATTTGAGTAGCCCCAGTTACATTGAGCGTCCAGGCTCCATTAAGGGTACCTGTGGCAAGTGTCGCTAATGTATGGCTGCCAAAATCATAGGGCCACCATCCTATAAGCTTATCACTCCCGTTCTTTTGAACTGTCACAGATTGGCCATCTGGATTAGTCAGCGTAAATGTGTAGGCACCGGTTCCTTCAACATCAACAAAGAGCTCTACTTGATTTGCCGTCGTTTCTGCATTTTCTACATTCACGGTATCAAGGATGCCGCTGGTTGTTCCCGAAAGACTGATATTCTTCTTTTGAGCAACGCCCGATCGGCTTTTGGCATGGATGGCCTCTATGTTGTCCCAGCTCATTTCTGGATTATTTCCATAAGGTGTGCCTACTGGTACCCAAACGAAGTCTGGGTGATTGGTGCGACTTTCGCCAACCCATTCACCACCGATGATTTCGTTGGTTTCACTTAGCTCCAAAATAAACTCAAGTGTTTGGTTGTGGTCATAACTAGAAACGAGGTGTCCGACTGGACGCTTATTGGGAGCAATGCCGTCACTAACGTACCAAATGGTCATTTTGACGTAGGCGAATTTCTTTGCATTTCCATTGTATGGGTAGGAGGCCTCACCATCGCGCCCTAAAAGTACATTCGCTTCACTTTGGGTGACTTCTTTGGTCACTTCTTGATCAATGGCATATTTGTAGACGGGAAAGTTCCAGACCTGCCAATCGTGGGTCGCGTCAATCACGTAGGCTTTCTTGTGTCGCCCTAGGTAATTCGTGGTGATGATATAAAGAGATGCTGGATTGGTATCTCGGCATTCAGTCGCCTCGACTCGACCATATTCGTCGGTAGTCCAGGTGTATGCGTCGATTGCTTCACATTGCGCTTGATCTTCCGTTGCTGGGGTTGAGCTCCATGTGCAGTGGGGAGCGCCTTTGCAGGAAACTTCGGTGCGGTCTGCGCAGTCGTCGGGGCGGCGGTTGCAGCGGCGAGACAAGAAACCTGCACCTACAGAATAATAGGAGTCGGAAAGAAGCGCTTTGACGTCAGAAATTTCGTACTTAATAACTTTGCCGTCGGGGGCGGTTACATACGCAGGATGAACCGGCTCGTCGACGCTGATCGCAGCGGCTGCCCACCCGTTGCAATGCCCAAACCAACTTTCCAGACCATCCCAATCGTCACTTTCATCGACTTGGTCGTCACCGTCATTATCTTCCTTATCGAAAGCCCGCTTATTACTTTGGTCTATTTCTGCTCGGGCAGTAGGGCCCATCGCATTGTACCATTTGTCCAATTCATCTTGCCAGCCCTCTTGTGTGCCGGGAGCTTCGAAGGTCTTTAAGGAT
>CAXGXL010000444.1:0-3975 GCA_964013555.1 uncultured bacterium | reverse complement strand
GCAATATGGCCGTGATTGCAGGTGGAATACCTGAGATTGGCCCCGATCCGGGCCACGTTTATAATACATCGGTATTTGTGGGGCGAAGTGGCGAAATTTTAGGCTCCTATCGAAAGATGCATCTGTTTGACATTGAGCTTAGAGGGGGATTTTCTTTTAAAGAATCGTCTTGCGTTGCCCCCGGAGAAGAACCTGTTGTTGTGGCATTTGAGGGTTGGAATGTTGGACTGAGTGTATGTTACGACTTACGGTTTCCAGAATATTACCGAGCATTGGTCGAAAAAGGGGCCGACATTCTAACGGTCCCGGCTGCCTTTACCTTGCAGACGGGCAAGGATCATTGGGATATTCTATTAAGGGCTAGAGCAATTGAGAACCAAGCGTACGTTATTGCGGCTGGACAATTTGGGTTTCACTTAAAGGGCAGAGTTTCGTGGGGCAAAAGTTGTATTATTGATCCGTGGGGAACAATATTAGCTTGTGCACCCGAGTCAGAGTACGTTGTTCTTTCTCGGCTTGATCCAGCGCATCTCGAAGAAACTCGTGCCAATCTTCCGTGCTGGAGTCATCGCAAAATCAATGCTCCCGCCTCAGAATGAATGAATTACCATCAATGCCAGTGTAATGAACCATAATAAATGATTGATGCCAGAGAACATTCCTAGGCGCGGTGCTAGCGATTTCGCTTCGCTAAGGTCACCGCCTTGACGAATGTTGTCGCATATACCGATAACGATGGGCATAATCATCAAAAAGCCGATACCTAGCATCAAGATGCCTAAGGTCATGCCAATGTGAATGCGAAAATGCATCGCAGCCATACCACCGGAGGCAAAGATAAGCCCAAAGCCGGTTAAGACGGCGAGGACCCCAGCTCGTAGAGAAATAGAGACGGATTTTTCGAGGCGTTCTGCTAGGCCGTCTACATGAGGGCGGCCCATATCGAGGGTGCGTCTAACGTCACTGGGGGTCAGCAGAACTGCTCCAAACCACACCGAGGCGGCCATGATGTGAAAGAATTTGAGGATATAAATGAAAGTGAGCATTTGCGCGGCTATCTCAGACTCAAGCTATTCGTCAATGCGGGAAAATGGTTTCCCGGCCAATAAAACCAGTAGTAGTGCGATCGCGGCACGAAGAAACGGGTTGGAGGCAGCAATTATGCAAATTTCGGCGAGTTATCTTTGTCAAATAGGTACCAGGAGCCCTAGATATTTCTTCCCGTCCATTGCGCTCGAAACATTAGACCAGGATCAAGGTATTTCTTTGCCTTGCGTTTTCGTTTTTTGAATACCTCGAAATGAAGATGAGAACCGTGAGATGAAGAGCCGGTGTTGCCTACTCTGCCAATCATTTGGCCGGCTTTGAGTTTACTACCTACCCTTAGATGCTTGGCTATCGAGTCTAGATGCAGGTAGCGGGTGCGAAAACCTCGATCATGCTTAATTTCGATCCAAAGGCCTGCCTTAGAATATCGGCGGCGTCCAACTTTAACTACTTTTCCACGACGGGCCGCAAAAACGGGGGTGCCCGTGTGTCGAGCTAGGTCGATCCCACAATGGCCTCGGCCACACTGCCTTGGGCGAATGCCCAATCGTGAGGCTCCAAATTTCTGGCGGTGCCCCAATTTGCCCATTTTTCCAGGCACCGGGAACACCCAGCGATTGCGATTTCTTTTGGGAGGAGGAGCTGGAGAATTGAGCTTGCGAACGATCGAGTCGAGGAAGCGGCTTGAAGATGCTGAAGCTGGATTCTCAATAAAGGCAGTTCGCTCTCTTGTACTTAGTTGGTTGCTGGGCGGGCGGCAGGAGAGCATTTGCTCGAGGCTGGTTTTGTTGGGCGTACAGCGCTGGATTTCGTTGATTTTCGCTCTAGTCGGTGAGGAGGTGGCACCTAAAACCAGAACAATAACAATAAATATTCCCTGATGTTGCACGTTCTTTCTCTTGGTTGTGGTGGTCAAGTGAAAGTCATTATCGGAAGATATTAGAGGATGTTTCCTGGACTTTTTTGATTTCTCTGACTTGGTGGTTGGCTGCGGAACCTTCGACCGAAGACGAGGTCAGCACGTGCAAGGAGGAGGGGATTTTCACCAGATGAGGCGTCTAATCTGTTTTTTTACACTCGAGTGGATGCCTTGTACCAATATTGGAGTGGCCAGCTCCTTGGTGAATGGTTTGGAGTGACCAATTTCATTGCGGTAACCGAAGTGGAGACCTGGGAGAGGAAAGGCAATCATGCGGATTGCGTTAGTTTTCTAGTGGTTTTGGGTTAGCGTGCCGTTGGCATTTTCGCCGCGAAATGTGCCCCATTTAACGATAGGCTCCTTGGGGGTTTCGAGTTCAAATCGAACAATATTGTCTCCAAAACCCGTAATGATGTCCAATTGCTTATTGTTATCTATATCGGCAACAATTGGGGTTACTGCCGTGGCTTTGGAGAACTCTATCTCGAAGAGGGGGGCGTGAGTTCGGCCGTCAAATAAAATGAGGTGCGATTGGTCACCAAAAGGACCAGAGGTTGCGGTGCTTAGTATTTCATCAAAGCCATCGTGGTCGATATCGATTACGCTTGGCGAAGCACTTCCGGCTCGATTGTGGGCATGGGAATGGATGAGCTGGCCGGTTTTTCCATCGAGCCAGACTTGGACGTTCTTTGTGTATCGCGGGAAAACTCCCAAGCTATATTGGGTGAATACATCGAGTACACCATCTTCATTAAAGTGACCTACGACTGGAGAAGAATAGGTTTGAGACCCAGGGTTCGTATGGGTCCAGACTACTTGACCACTATTAGCATCAATTTTGTATGTGGTTGCGTTAAAGCTATTTACAATGACCTGAATGCGATTGTCTTTGCCCTGGTAGATTGTCGGCGAGGAAATAAAACCCAATTGCTTTGATTTTACAGACCAAATGAGCTGGTGGTTGTTGATTTCTATTTCACTAATACTGCCGGGAAGAGTTTCTCCCCCGGTACCCAAAATAAGTCTAGTTGGGGAGGCAAAAGAGTTGATAGAAGGTGTGGAATAGGCCTCGGCTCGGTCATGACTTTCAAAAACTTCGATGATGTATCCGTTTTGAGCACTGATAACGAAGATTTTTGCTGCTGGCCTCGATTGGACATTGCCTCCTGAGTGAATGACCACAATGTCTTTGAAGCCGTCTTGATCGATATCGGAGGTC
Source organism: uncultured bacterium (assembly GCA_964013555.1). GTDB lineage: Bacteria > Myxococcota > XYA12-FULL-58-9 > XYA12-FULL-58-9 > JABJBS01 > CAXGXL01. Next base: position 790 of record CAXGXL010000444.1, on the reverse strand, counting down.
ATTACCGGAGTACCAAAATTTCCTTCTCCAATCTCTATGCCGAGAGGGCGGGCCGCATTGACTTGCTCAAGGCTCCAAATAAGAGTGCCGTCGGTTCCATCAAGTGCGATGACGTCTTGGGTTTTTGTATTTAGGACTTCACAGCCTTGGATGTTGTTGGTGAGTCCTAAAATCACATCTGGTATGGAGTCCTGGTTGATATCAATAAAAAGGGGGCTAGCAAAGACTCTTGATTTTACTTCGTGGGTCCACAGGCGCTGGCCGGAAGCTCCGTTGATGGCTACGATTTCGCGTTTGTATTGCCCCTGCTCTTTACCCCCACCCATGACAATATCCAAGACTCCGTCTCCGTTAAGATCGGTGGATCCAGGGGAGCCAAAACGGGCGTCGGTAAAATCGATTCTCCAAACAAGTCTTGCGCGAACTTTGTTTTCGGCGCTTGCAAAATGATTGGTGGTAATTAGCGGGGCTTGGGGATAGGTCGGCCCTACAAAGCCTGGTTGAAGCGAGAGGGGAGGCGACGAGAAATGAGGCACGCAATGCGTGAGCAGACTAAGTTTAAGCGTGAGAATTATAATGGCGCCCAAGGACTTTTTGGTTTTCACTTGCAAGCCATTAGGTGAAAGGGGGGAACACCGTACTTTCCAGATAAAGAGATTATTTTTGGGGATGTTAAACAATTCGAAAGACTTTCATGCTCATTGTAATGCGAGGCTACCCCAACCGGCTCCGCCGCCAAAAAATTTCTTTAAAACTTGGCCGCGATTGTCTAGTAGCAACGTGACTGGAA
>CAXGXL010000443.1:0-3983 GCA_964013555.1 uncultured bacterium | reverse complement strand
GCCAACAATCCCTCATGTTCTGAGCGAATTGGACCGCATCAGTCGAGATTTTCATCCCCCTCTTATCCAGGTACGTGGGCTAAATGGCTTTCCAAATATGAATCAGCCCCGCGCGCTCTACGCCGCCATCAGCGCCGGTAGCCAAGAAATCATTGAACTTGGCAATCAATTGGACGAAGCTCTTTTTTCAATTGGTATCACAAAGGAGAACCGTCAACGTACACCCCACATCACCATCGCCCGACTTGGCAAAGAGCCGATGAGAGAAGGACTCTCTTCTTGGCTCCAAAGGAGTAATAAAAAGGAAGTCGGCCGCTTCGTCCCCAAAGAGCTCGTGCTCTACGAAAGCACCCCTAATCACAAAGGTTCGATCTACCAAATTCTGCATCAGTGTTCTTTTGTATCGACGGGCATCCCTTCATGATTCGCATCAGAAAACACAAATTGGATATTACCCAAGATCTTGAACTAGAAGAGTTCGAAAGACTCGTACGAAGAGGTGAGATTGGACCTCACGTGGATGTTTGCTTCCCACTGGTTACCGGCGAACAATTCGTACGTGCCAAAGAACTTGAGATCTTTCGTGGACTCTACCAAACAGGACCAATTACCTTCCGCCGTCACTTCAACCTTGCCAGAGCTCCATGGCTGACCCTAAGCGTAATCGCGATTTTGTGTGCCACCTATTGGGGTTGGCAAGAATCAACAGGTGCTTCCACTGAAGAGCTTCTTCGCAAGGGGGCCAAAAGTCGATCGCTCATGATAGAGCTCGGTCAATGGTGGAGGCTCATTAGCGCCAATTTCCTCCACGTTTCGGGATGGCATCTCGCCGTAAACGCAATTTTCCTCTTCAATCTGGGGGGCCCGGTCGAGGCAGTCTTTCGGCGCTTCGACTACCTCCTCATACTCTTCTTCTCTGCAATTGGTTCCACTCTCGCATCAACACTTATAAATCCAACTCTGAGCTGCGGTGCTAGTGGGATCGTTTTCGGAGTGTGGGGAGCCGCGGCTATTTTTGGAGTCCGATACCGTTCTCTACTGCCAGAAAAGTACCGCCGTTATTTTATTGGAAGTGTGATCCCATACTCTATCTTCGTACTCTATTTTGGCATCGTCATGCCCGGCATCGATAATTGGGCCCACTTAGGTGGCCTGGTTGCGGGTGCGAGCGTCGCGTTATTCATGCCCTCTCGACTCCTGGCCCCCAAAGATCCTTTCATCACACTCAAAATCACTCTCTTAGGCCTCACCCTGCTAGCCATCTCCATTGCAAGCTCCTACAAACTCGGGCCAGGCCCTTTGACCCAACACCGGTACTTTGCCCGTAACGGACTAGAAGTCCCAATTCCACAGCGTTGGTTTGAATTGGTTTCTCATCGAAACCCCAAACGAGAAGCACATGCGTTTCACAATAGAGCAGGAGTTGTCATTGGACTCGAAACCTCACTCGAAAAACACCCCGTTGACCTCGAGTCGGCCACCCATCAATTCATTCAAGTAGACTTAGCGGCTGAACTAGAGGTCAATCAAGCCCAAGGCGCCCGCATTCTCGACCCCGTTGAGCTATCCGTTGGCGGTTTTCCTGCTAACCGAATTCGCACTGAAATTATGACACCCAAAACCATTCAGCATGCCGACTACTACATTATTGCTCGAGGTTACTATCTTTATATTTTAAGCCTCAGTGCACCAAAATGGCTGGCCCAGGACTACAAACCGGTCATGCGTGCCGTCCTTAAACAAACCAAACTTATTGCCCCCGACGCCTTAGAGGCAGCACGATCGGCCGTGCTTGAATCAGACAATCCCGCAACACAAGCCCACCTGGGCAAGGCACTCATTCTTGCGGGAAAGCCAAACGAAGGATGGGCAGTTCTTGAATCAGCCATGCAACGATGGCCTGCGGCTGGAGAACCAAGTGCCGTAGCAGCACAAATGCACCACAATGAGCAGACCGAACCCAAAAGAGCCTGCCGATTGATTATTCATGCCCTGGAACATCGTGAGTGGACGCCCCAATTGATCACCTTAGCCCACGATTTGCTAGAGAACTGCAACGAACCCCGAAATGCAGCCCGAGTTATTGCAGCGGGCTTAGAGCGTTTTCCAAAAAACAAGGTATTAAAAGAACATCTCATCAAAAACCAGGCTCGTTAACCAACAAACGATATCTCCGGTCGTTTGAAAGCTTTAAACTCGAAAACACTCTTATTGAGATCAAGAAAAGAGAGAGACTCTTTCCCAGCTTTCTCCGCGAAACGAATCTAAGCTTGCAAGAAAGCCATTTTAACCCAAGATCTTAGAGTCCAATTCTATACCAATAGGACAGTGATCCGACCCCATATCGCCAGATGAAACAAACGCTCCCTTGATGAACGGCATAGCCCCTTGTGAGGCCAAGATATAATCAATCCGCCACCCCACATTTCGTTCACGGACGCCTTTTCGATTACTCCACCAAGTATAAACATCAGGCTTGTCCGGATAAAAGTGTCGAAACGTGTCGGTCCAACCGTTGCTCAGCCATCGGTGGAGCTCCTCTCGCTCTTCCGACCGAAAACCACTGGTTTGTCTGTTTTGCTTTGGCCGAGCGAGATCAATATCGCAATGAGCCGTATTGAAATCCCCCATCACTACAATAGGCTCCCCAGCCGCCCGCTTTTCTTCGAGCATCTCAAAGAGGCGCCGATAAAAATTCAATTTATATGGAATTCGGCTATTATCCCGGTTCTTACCGCTACCATTTGGAAAATAGACGTTCGCAATCCATAACTGCCCCCACCGGCCAAGTTGCATTCGACCCTCCTCATCAAATTGGGCCTCGCCCATCGTCGTTATCCATTCGTCTGCGGACTCCAAAGCATACATGCCAACCCCGCTGTAACCAGGTCGCTCAGCAGCAACAAAATTGGATACATACCCTTGTGGCGAGCGGATCTCCTCGGTCAATTGGTTGTAATTTGCCCGCACTTCCTGAACTCCAATCCAGTTAGCCCCACTGCTACCCAACCAATCCAAAAAGCCCTTGCGCGCACAGGCACGTAAACCATTGACATTCCAAGAAATTGCTTTCATCGTAACTCCCACGTTAACTCAATCCTCGTTTTGTAGACATCCACCGCTTGCACTTCAAAGTACACTCAAGTCTCCCGGCGGACCGTCAGAACACTTATCTTTCGACATTCCCAGCCGGAAATACCAAGAAAAAGCGTTGACACAACCCCTACCTTCATCCATCTAACATCCAAATTCGAAAGAGCTCTTTCGACGTTCAACATTGATAGGAATTGGTACCGTTAAGCCCCTTGAAAGGACCCTATCCGATGGCCTCATCCTCTCTAAAGAACCATGTAGTCAAACCCAAAAATGTTATTGCAAATCCAGACCCAGAAGACTTGCGGAAGCTTGTGGCAGAAATGCCCAATGCACAAAAGACAGAATTTGGTAACTACAACGTTAAGATCAAGGTGAAAGCTCGCTCTAAATCATCAACGTTTATTGTGACTGACTCCCCCAACTCCCACTCCGATCAAACCATCAATACGGGAGCTGCTGCAGAAATTGCAGAGATGCAAAACAAGTACATCGAAGAACAAGATATGATTGTTATCGATGGCTTTATTGGCCCCGAGCCAGCAACTCGAACCGCTGCTAGGCTGACCATTGAGAAAACAAACGCCAACATTGCCGCGATGCAACAGCAGCTCTACTTCACCCCTACTCCCACTGAGTTTGCACACTTCGAACCAGAACTAAATATCGTTTATACACCAAACTTAGTCGCCAAAGGCTTTCCCAATGATCGCCTTATAACCGTAGATCTGGACAATAAAATCACCCGAGTTCTCAATTCAGATTATTTCGGAGAGTCGAAAAAAGCCGGGCTTCGCATGTGGAATAGCTTGATTTATCAACGTGGCGGACTCTCTCTCCATGCTGGGTGCAAGATGATTCCGGTAAATGGCACCAATAAGGTTGGCCTC
>CAXGXL010000442.1:0-3984 GCA_964013555.1 uncultured bacterium | reverse complement strand
TCAAATTCTTTGAGGTAATTGTCAGGAAAGACCACTGTATGCGCAACGCGCTCAAAATCTTTATTGAGTTTTGCACACCTTATAATGGCATTCCAACCAGACATCGAAGGTTCCGTATCCCGAAGTACTGACTTTCCCACCCCAGGGTTCAACAAATCTCGGGCAACATGATTGGCATCCGCATTTGCCACAACAACTTCAGCGCTCATGGTTTCGCCGCCCCTTAATCGCACCCCACTCACTCTCGACGAGAGAGACATAATTTCACTAACCTCGGTGTTCAATACATAACGAACGCCCATGGATTCACCCGCACGTTGCAGGGCACCAACTAAAGAGTGAATCCCCCCCTGAACGCCATATCCCCCCAAATTAAGCTCGACGTGGGCAATACAATTCAATGTCGCCGGGGCCGTTCTTGGATCGGACCCGTTGTAGGTAGCGTAACGCATAAAAAGCCATTGTAAGGGCTCAGATTTCACCCGCTTTTGAATCGCACTTAACATCGTCCGCATGGGATCGATCTTGGTCAAGAGCGCCAAACCACGAAGACCAAGCCGAAAAATCGCCTGTGGACTAGGAGCGGGTCCATAGACAAACGTCGGTGCTGCAGCATCCCAAATCTTTTTGCAGTAACTCAAAAAATCATCAAATTCCTGAGCCGCAATACTCCCAAAAGTCTTATTAACACTGGCTTTGCTTTCTTCGAAGTCATCGAAAATATCAAGAACACTTTGATCGGGAAAATAATATCGAAATGCGGGAGAAGACTGAATTAAGGTAACTTCGTCGCGCAAAGAAGTTCCGGCTTTGCGCAAAATACCATCGAACGCATCAGGGAGGGTCAATACACTCGGACCAGTATCCAAACGAAGCCCGCCGATGGTAACAGTACCCGCTTTTCCCCCCAACTCCTCTCGGGATTCAATTACGGTTGTATCCCACCCCTGAGCCGCCAATTCAATAGCCGAACTCAAACCACCAAAGCCACCGCCAATAACAATTGCTCGTTCCATCGTGTTCTACCTAGAAGCTCTGGGGGCAAAAAACTTCAAAACCATCGCGCCAAATCCATCTCCCTCATGCTTTTGTTTTCCTGCAAAAAGCGGGGTGTAGTCGGTGAGGTCATCAGCATCAAGAGCCGCATCGTTTTTGGCCAACCCTGCAGTAATACGCGCCTCCAATTGATTGATACAATCTTGTTGAGACTCTGGCGTCGGTAACGGCTCACCAAAATGCATCAAAATCGTCGGGTTGGGAGCCTCTCTATATCCGTAGGTAATAGAAACCGGAATGTGTAGAGCATCGGTACGTTTGATGATACTGAAAATTCCCGACTTGATTCCCAACGGACGTAAATGCGCCGCTCGCTGGCGCCCCTGAGGAAACATCCAAACCACACACCTAGCACTTCTCAAGAGCTGAAGAGCATATTGAATATCCCTTTTTACTTTGATCCCTCCTGAACGGTTCAATGGAATAGCCCCAAGCCAACCAAAGAAGGGATATTTTTTAAGATTGTCTTCATCCATCAAAGCAAAAGAAGGAATACCAATTGGCTCAACCGCAGACACCAACAAAAGCGCGTCCCACCAAGCCACATGATTTGCCGAAGCCACCACGGAATGCGTTTTCGCTAATTCTTGAATTTCCGATAATCCTGAGAGATAGATTCCATCAAACGAAGACTGGAACTTGCGACGCAAATACATACGAAATAGCTTCAAGAAAAATGCACTTCTTGCAGGATGCCTATGAGGTCTGGCAGCGATAGCAGTAGAACTCATCTAATGGCTCCTTCGTTTCGCCCGCGCCACATAGAAGCGTCCACTCCATTCAATACTATCGGATAGAGTCCATCGAAACGAATTAAAGGCAATCATGAAAAGGCCGACGATTCCAAAAGGATGCAAGACGGCTCCTAACCAAGACTGCTGGAACCGTACCGCCAATGCCACACGAATGGCGTAAACCAAACCAATCCCCACAAGAGAAGCCTGCAAGAGCGAAGAATGGTCAACTACCAGGGCATAAATCAATCCAAGAAATGGACTCAAAAACGATACGAAATAAAGAGCCAGCACCGCCAGCAGCGCGAGCGGGTTCGAGCCCAGTCCTTCGTATAAATTCTTCGAGAAACCTTTCCATACGTCTAGTCTTGAACGATACATCCGACATCGTGCCATCCCATTCCCGTCGGCAAAAACGACTGTATGACCCCGAGTTTTTGCCAAACGGCACAATGCCATATCGTCAACAATCTCAGAACGAATCGCGGAAAATCCACCAATATCCTCGAGTGTCGACCGCTTCACCGCCAAGATCTGGCCGTTTGCGGCCAGAAAACGAGGGTCATTGGACCTCCAAATAAGGGGAAGCCACAACCAAGACATATAAGTGAGGTGCAAAAGGGGTAATATTAAATGCTCAAAGAACGTTCCGGTTATTTGTCGTGGTACGGCCGTCACGAGCGTGGCCATTTGTTTTTTCTTTCCTCGCACCGAAAAAAGAGAAAAAATTCTCTCTAGCCCACTTGGCTCAAGGTAGGTATCTGCGTCCAAAAAAAGCAGGTACTCGCACTCGGTTACTTCCGCCAATTGCATGCACGCATGGGGTTTCCCTATCCACCCAGGCGGCAATCTACGGCCATCAATAACCTTTAAAGAAGAGAACTCCTTTTGCAAGTCTGTCAAAATTGCTTTCGTACGATCCTCCGAATGGTCATCACAAACCACGACTTCTTGAGGCTGAATACGACTAGCATAAACACGACGAACGCAAGTCTCAATATGCGACTCTTCATTTCGAGCAGGAATCAGGACCGCAATGGGACCCGGCGCACCACCACGAGTCCGACCACGCGGCCAAGACACCAAATTCAACGCGATAATACCAGCACAGAAAAGAGCGGGAAGAAACACAAGAAAAATGATTAGTTCCCAATGCGGCATGTTTAACTAGACCTTTCCCCTGGTGGGCTAAACCACGAACGAATGAGGCGTTGTATACGGTTTTCCCGCGGGCCGCAAAAGAGGGGAACCCAAATTGAATTTTCGTAAGGCTCACGCTGAATGCGCATTCGAACAAAGGGCAGTTGCCATTCCCGATTAATACGATTTGGACATACCAATTCAGCTGTGCCAAGTGCTTGACTCCCGTCAGATTTTCGCTTCCCAACTATCATAGCACGGAGATAAAAAGGCCCGTCCTCCACCATGGATTTCAACGAAATCTCGAGAACCTCTTGGCTTGCAGTTCTTACAACAATTGTCTGGGGATACTCCAACCCGTAGCGTTGGGCTTGAGGTTCCCCGTAAACCACCGACTCAATAGGCAGCTCCAAAAATTCCCCCGATGAGCACAGTGCTGCCAGATAGAGAACCGGAGCTACCTCTTCAGATTCGGGGTATGCCAGATAATAGATGAGGTCTTGTTCCTCGAAAGGTATCCGGCCCCAATGCCAATAGGCTATTCCCTGCTCATCAAGCGGAGCCGAGCTTCTATTGTGATCTAAGTAGGCCCGGCCAGAGGTTTCCAAGAGAACCTTCTCGCCATGAAGCAAGCGAAGAGAGCCTACCGCCCCCGCCAAAGTGGGACACCAAAGATGAAGTGGTTCCTCCTCAAAGTCATTTCGAGATCTCCAACGCCGGCCAGTGACTTCGATACTGCCTTTGATTGAATCTGTGGAACCAGGCACAGAAAGGTTGAATTCAGCCCGAAAAATGTCCTTGTCGGCCAACTCCTCCCACGAAAAGAGAGATTGACCGAAGCGCCAACGAGACTCAGCGGGTATCCACTCTACTTCATCTCTGGGAAGCTCATGGAGAGTATAAGAAATTTGTTTGAAATTACGGTAGATTGCAAGATTAATGCTTGGCTTATCCAAGGGCAAAGCTCGCAAATCGTAAGATGGAATAAAAGGCAACCCATACGACCAAATGAGAACAACGCCGTCTCCTTCGGCGTTGATAAGATCGAGGTACC
>CAXGXL010000441.1:0-4004 GCA_964013555.1 uncultured bacterium | reverse complement strand
GAAGACATGGCCCGGTATATCCTCGATATCAAGGAGGATTTAGGGGTCAGTCAACTTCTTATCGAACACGATTTGCGCATGGTTTTGGATCTTGCCGATCACGTTGTGGTTTTGGATTTTGGCGAGAAGATTGCGGCTGGGACCCCCGAGGAAGTTCGCAATCACCCCGAAGTTATTCGGGCCTATACCGGAGGTGAAAGATGAGTTCGGCTCCTGATACTTTGGTGGGTTTGGTTCAAAGTTATGCCCAAACCATACCGGATGAGGTTGCGTTAAGGGAGAAACGATTGGGGGTTTGGAGTGGAATTACATGGAGGGAGTATTACGAAGCTATCGAAGCTGTGGCTTGGAGTTTAGCTGAGCTCGGGGTGGGTCCTGGCGACCACGTGGGTATTCTAAGCGACAATTGCCCACAATGGCTTTATGCGGATCTTGCGGTTCAGGCCTTGGGGGCTCGGAGTGTGGGTATTTATCAAACCAACCCTCCAAGCGATGTTGCGTACTGCTTGAGCCACAGTCAGGCGAAGGTTCTCTTTTGCGAAGATCAAGAGCAGGTCGACAAGGCGATTGATATTCGGGATGAAACCCCCACGGTTCAGACTGTGGTTGTTTTCGACCCCCGTGGAACGCGTCACTACAACGACGGCCGACTGGTGCCATGGTCTTCATTTTTGTCGGCAGGAAAAGAGGCTGTTCACAACGAGCGGTTGTGGTTTTCAAAACAAATAGAGGCCATGGACTCTAAAGCTCCGGCTATGATTATTTACACATCGGGTACTACCGGTCAGCCTAAAGGGGCTATGATTTCGAATCGGAATGTCTTGGATTTAGCAGAGAAGACGTGTGAGCTTTTGGGGGTTCAAAAGGAAGATACGCTCCTCTCTTATTTACCTCTGTGCCACGTGGCAGAGAAGATTTTTAGTTTGTTTGTTCCGTTATCAGTGGGAGCCGTGGTGCATTTTGGTGAGTCCATAGGGACCGTGCGCGCCGACCTGCAAGAGGTTTCGCCTTCTATTTTTCTTGGTGTACCTCGGATTTGGGAGAAAATTCACGCGAATGTTCATTTGAAGATGAAAGATGCTTCGTGGCTAAAGCGAACTCTTTTTGAGTTTTTTACCCGGCATGGGGAGCGCATTGCGCAACTCAGGCAGCGTGGAACCGTCTCTCTCGCCGATACCTTATTGTGGAAGGTTGGGGACCTCTTGGTCTTTCGCGCACTTCAAGAGCGGTTAGGGCTTCGCCGGTGTCGCCTTCCGGTCACCGGAGCGGCGCCGATAGCACCGGAGATCATCCAGTGGTTCCATGGCATTGGGGTTTTTGTTTTGGAGGGGTATGGGCAAACCGAGTGCGCAGGAGTGTCGCATACGAACCCGCCAGATAATTGCAAGATAGGCACCGTAGGGGTTCCTTTGCCGGGCGTAGAGTGTGTGCTGGCGCAGGATGGTGAAATTCTTCTGCGAGGGGCGAATGTGTTTTGCGGTTATCTTCATAACGAAGAGGCGACCAAGGAGACAGTCGATAGTGAGGGGTGGCTTCATACGGGGGATATAGGAAGTATCGATGAGGCCGGATTTTTGCGCATTACCGGTCGCAAGAAGGAGATTATTATAACCGCCGGGGGAAAAAATCTCTCTCCTGAAAAAATCGAGAACTGCCTTAAGCTGAGTCCCTATATTAAAGAAGCGGTCTCTATTGGCGACAAACGAAAATTCGTTTCAGCCTTGGTACAAATTGATTACGAAGCGGTGGGAGATTGGGCCTCGCGGCGCGGTATTGCTTACACCTCTTTTGAGGATTTGGTAGCTAAAGGAGAGACCGAGGATTTGATTACCCATGAGATTCATGCGGCCAATGAAAGCCTCGCCCAAGTAGAGCAAGTGCGTGCTTTTCGGTTGTTCAAAAAAGAACTGCACCAAGATGATGGAGAGCTAACGCCAACCCAAAAGTTGAAGCGTGGAGCGGTGACCAAAATTTATTCGAATCTGATCGAAAGTATGTATGGAGGCTGAGAGTGGCGGAATTGACTCAATACCTCGTATCGGGCCTTGCATTGGGCACTATTTATAGTCTCGTTGCGCTTGGGTTTGTGGTAATTTACCGGGCTAGCCAGGTATTCAACTTTGCGCACGGAGAATTGTTAACCTTCGGTGCGGTGCTGATGGTGTGGCTTACGGCCCAGCCGCTCGAGGCGGACGCACCAGTGGGTCTAGGATCTACTACTCTCGATGGGTTGGGTTTACCCTGGTCGCTTTCGCTGGTGATTGCAATGGTGGTAACGGGACTCTTGGCGGCCGGCATTGAAAAAGTAGCCTTAAGGCCCTTGGTTGGAAGACCGGTTTTCGTACCGATTATCGTGACGCTTTTTGTTGGATTTATTTTGAGAACGGCGGTCATGCTTGTTTGGGGAAACGACTCGATGCCAATTCTAACGCCTTGGGATTCGATGGGTTCCGTGTCACTAGCCGGGGCAATGCTCGACTTCAATTCGATAGGAGCTTTGGCGGCTGGAGTCTTGAGTTTTGGCGGTTTTGCACTTCTTATTCGGTACACAAGGTTGGGAATCGCGATGCGAGCCATCTGCAGCGATCAAGAGACATCTTTAGCGTTGGGGATTCCTGTCGGAAAAATATTGGGAGTGACTTGGTTTATCGCAGGGGCTCTGGCGGCCCTGAGTGGAATCTTTCTGGGCATTCGAGATTATTCAGTTGATATGAATCTGGGGTTCATTGCTCTAAGAGCGTTTCCGGCCGTGATTGTCGGGGGGCTCGACTCGGTCTTGGGAGCGATTTTGGCCGGATTTCTCCTGGGCACCCTAGAGGTATTTACAGCGGCTTACGTGAATTCGCACCTTGGAGTTTTGGGAAAGAACTTTCATGCAGTTCTGCCATACCTCATTATGATTTTATTTTTGGTTGTTCGTCCTTACGGTTTTTTTGGCACTCCGAAAGTAGAGAGAGTCTAATGCCCACCCGCGATTTAGTAACGTCTTACGAAGACGATTTGAAACTATTTCCCGACCGGTGGCATTGGGTGGGAGTTCTGACGATAACTGCCTTGATAGGCTTGGTGCCTATTTGGGCTACTGATTATTGGTTGGGTATTGCCAATAACGCACTCATCGCTGTGGTTGGTACTATTGCGATGATGATTTTAACAGGGTTTGCAGGGCAGGTAAGTCTTGGACACGCTGCATTTTTGGCTATTGGTGCTTATAGCGTAGCGATTTTGGGTGGTAGCTTTGGACTGCCATTTTGGTTGGCACTTCCCTTAGCTGGATTGCTTGCTGCTTTGATTGGGCTCTGTGTCGGGCCTTTTGCGCTACGCCTTGAGGGGCTTTATTTGGCCATTGTAACGATTGGACTTTTGTTCTTGGTGGAGCACCTTTTGCGCAACGGACTCGAGTTAGCCTATGGGAAGGACTACTTGTCGGTGCCTATGCATAGTTGGTTTGCAATTCCAGGTGGTGACGACTTGGGGGCTTTTAGGCAGGAGGTTTGGATCGGCCCGTGGAAGATTTCGGGCGACCAAAAGCTCTATTTCTTGTTTGTTGGTATCGCTGGAATAACTTTGATGATGGGTAAGAACCTGCAGCGTACCAATTCTGGGCGAGCGATGATGGCGGTCCGTGATGGGGAGTTGGCCGCGGGGGCTCTTGGGGTGCAGGCCGCAAGGACCAAATTCATTGCTTTTGGATTGTCGTCTTTTTTCGCGGGGATTGCCGGAGGAATGTATGCCTGTGCTCATCCTGTGTTGACGCTGGAGCCTTTCAATTTGAAGATGAGCGTGGAATATATAGCGATGGTGGTTTTGGGAGGGGTAGGCACCATGTTTGGCGCGGTTTGGGGAGCACTTGTTTATACGGTGGTTCAGCCCTTGGCTGAAAGCGTCGGAGCCACGTTACCTTTTCCTTCGGGATTTACTTCAGAACACCAGGCGGTGTTTCTCTTTTTTCCACTTTTGTGCATTTTTCTCGTTTTTGAACCGTTTGGCCTTTTGGGAATTTG
>CAXGXL010000440.1:0-4017 GCA_964013555.1 uncultured bacterium | reverse complement strand
TATCGTGAAACGTCTCCAAAGGATGGCCGTAACTCCCACATATGGGAATCAAGCCAGCGACGCGCTCGGGGTGCTGTAAAGCATAATCCAAGATAACTTGAACTCCCATCGAGTGTCCCATAATGAGAGCTTTGTCAATTTCATAGGCATCCATGACAGCTGCTAAATCCGACCGATAGTCGGTGACCTTAAGTGCATGAGGAAGTTTTGCTTTTTCACTCAAACCATGGCAGCGGTAGTTGAAGTGGATTACCCTAAAGTCTTTGGTAAACCTCTCCCAAATATAACGCCAAATAAATCCCTCGCACCCAACGCCATCACACAAAATAATAGGAAACCCCTCTCCAGCGGCTTCCGTAAAAATACTAGTTCCATCAAATGAAGTGATGTATCGTTCTTCTCTTTCCATTCGTCTATCCTAACAAGGGATTATAGGGCATGCCCAGATATCGATGATGGGATGGCACACAAAGCGACAATGCCAATTTATTAGTGGTTGTGTTATGGCCCTAGGTCCACTTAGTCAATCCCTAAGTGGCTTATTAGGGCCTTCAGCGCTATCTTCCAAATCACTTTGGGGAGTTACCCCAAACCCATCTTCAAAATTACTCGCAATTGCGGCCCTTGTCGCGACCACCATCTGCTCCCGCTCACCAAAAGCACGCTCAACGTTTCTCTTAAAGAGAAATAAAACAGGCTGAATTTCGTTTTCGGGATCACCTTCTAGAATGGTGCCTACTGTCATAGAAAGGGCAAGAGGCGAAATCTGAGGGTCCAATTGGTGGAGATCATTAACTAATGGAAGTTCTGCGACGACAATGGGGACCTCCTCAAGCGCTTTTTGGACCGGTTCTTCGAGCTCTGAAACAGCTTCTTGGATAATGACCTCAAATGCCTCGTTCGTCATTTGAAGACATGGAGGAAACCTCAACGGATCTAATCTTCTAGCTTCACGAAACCAGTGCTCTTCTTCGCCGGTACCCAAAAATTCCGACAGCAATCCAAGAGTATAATGAGCATCCGGTAAATTTGGATCGCCCCGCAAAGCGGCGCGCAGCGCTGCTTGAGCTTCAGGGAATTGGGCCAACTCGAAAAGGGCAATGCCGCGAGCACAGTCAACTTGCGGATCTGGACTATCAAGCCTAGCAATCGACTCAAACGATGAGAGGGCACCTAGAGGATCACCAATTTCAAGCAAGATCCTCCCACGCATCAGCGCAGCTCGATACCGACCTTCGTCCGTACCAAAAGAGGCTCGAGCACAAAATTGTAGGGCTTCTTGGGGCCGGTCTCTGAGCAAAGACTGCTCCGCCCTCTCAAGAAGTTCCTTCCAATCTTCCATGACTTCTCCTTGAGCCGCAACAATGCCGAGGCTCTTAAAAGAAGTCTATCCGCTAACAAATATGATCGACAAGGGTTGCGATAGCAACTCCAGATCCACCTTTAGTCAAATGGCCTGAATTTTGGCTACTCATGGCGGGGCCGGCTATGTCGAGGTGTGCCCATGTAGTTTCTCCAACAAACTCCTGAAGAAATAATGCGGCGGTAATCGATCCCCCAAATCTCTCGCCCGTGTTTTTCGTATCAGCAATGTCGCTTTTTAGCTGGCTTTTTAGAGATTCCGTTAAGGGCAAACGCCAAAACGACTCCCCACTTGCCTCGGCAGAGTCCAATATTTCTGCCGCCAAATCATCGTCGTTCGAAAAACAGCCCACCGTATGAGGCCCCAATGCCACCATCACTGCACCTGTCAGGGTCGCCAAATCGATAATCTTGGCCGGCTTGAGTCCCAATGCGTAATGGAGTGCATCCGCGAGTACCAAGCGACCTTCTGCATCCGTATTATTGATTTCGACCGTTCGTCCAGAAGCTCCCTTAATGACATCCCCCGGACGAATGGCAGAGCCTGAGGGCATATTCTCCGCCAAAGCCAAAATACCGTGAACCGGGATATTCGGTTTCAATTGGGCAATGGCATTCATCGTTCCCAAAACGGCTCCAGCGCCGCCCATATCCATCTTCATATCCATCATCGAAGCACCGGGCTTGAGACTTAAACCACCTGAATCAAAGGTGATCCCCTTGCCAACCAAAACGATAGGCTTCTTTTTGGAACCCGAAGCAGGTGTATAGGAAAGGTGAACCAAACGAGGTGTTTGTTCACTGCCCTGCCCCACACCCAAAAGCAGATTCATTCCCATTTTCTTTAGCTGCTCTGGTTTGAGAATTTTAACCTTCAAGCCTACTTTCATCCCCGTCTTTTTAGCGAACGCAGCAAAAGTCTCCGGATATAAATCCGACGGCGGCTCGTTAACCAAATCGCGGCCAATAGCGACCGAATCCGCCACAACTTGTCCCTTCTTAATGGCGGCACTGAGTTTTCGAGATGTTTTGGCCTCCACATGCAAAGTCAATTTCGTTACAGAATTCGCTCGATCCGATTTCGAGCGATATTTATCGTAACGATAACTTCCCAAAATCGCGCCACGGGTGACCAACTCCAATACCTCTTCTAGGTCCCTGTCTGATTCAGGTAACGCTAAAGAAACGCTCTTCGCCGCCGATTTGTTCCCCAATCGCGCCGCCAAAGCGCCCAAAGTCAAAAAGGTATTGGCACTTACCTTGGAATCATCGCCACAACCAATGAGCGAAACCCGTTTAAAGCTCTGATTCCCTAAGGTGTGAAGGCTCATGGTTTCACCAGGCTTACCTGAAAAGTCATCGTCCTTTGCAACTCTTACTAAAGCCCCTTCCAAAAGTTCATTGATCGAGTCGTAAGATAAATTTCCATGGTTCTTTCCCTTAAAGACTCCCAAACATACCAAGTCTGATTTAACTGAACCTATGTCCGCGGACGCCAATGTGACTTTCATCGAAAATACTCCTTCATCTAGCTTCAAAATCACTCCCCCCAGCGAGCGGGTGCCCTATAACGAAGATCTTCAATCGTTTCTAGGGGGACCGTTAGATTCTTCACACTCTAAAAATGGAACGCAGTGCTTGGTCATTTTCTAATCAAATGCCCATGAACGCCCGCCGATGTAGGACAAAACCCCACACGCGAGAGTCAGGAAATATACCCATACATTTCAATTAGATACACTGCAATGTAGAATAAAGAGCGAGCTTATTTTATGTATACATAAACAATAAGCAAGCAACTCTTTCTTAACCTACTGCTTTTGCGAACTTTTTTGTTTTTTTTCCATATTTATCATGGCAAAATGCAAATAAGTTTATTACCTTGTCATACAGACCACCCGCGCCACCTACATCCTTTAGGAGATTGAGCTGTGTCCATAGTTTCTCCCACTAATTCTCGGTTCTTCGCGCCGTACCTACTTTTATTGCTTCTTGGAGTAGGGCTCTCATGCACAGGTCGCTACTCCGAAACCTCAAGTAGATGCACAACACCCGATTGTCTTGAAGATGAGGAAATCCCGGCAGGGTACTGCAGCAGCGATCTCGATTGCCCAACAAACGAATATTGCGAGAGTGGATTGTGTGCAGAACGAAACCCCACTACCAATCCCGCAGAATCGTGTAGAGCCCACAGCGATTGCAACTCCGGCGAATACTGTAATTTGGCTACCGGTTTATGTGTCGAGTGCTTACTCGACGATCACTGCGAGCTGGGTGAAGTCTGTCAAAGTAATGGAACCTGCGGTAACAACGATGGATGCGTCAGCGACGCTGATTGCAATGGCCTTGTTTGCGAAACCAGCAGTGGGCTGTGTTTTCAATGCCTAAACAATAGTCACTGCCAAGCAGGCCAATCTTGCCGGGAAAACTCCTGCGTCTTTGACGACACTAACTCGATCCCGTGTGCAACCCAATCGGATTGCGCTCCATTTGGACTCATTTGCGACAATGCATCAAGCACATGTGTTCCTTGTACAAACGATGCTCAATGCGGGCAAGGGCGCGTTTGTAATTCAGGAGTTTGTACCAACGACAGCACCAGTGGTGGAAATAGTGGTGGAGGCAATGGGGGCGGCACCTCGGGAACCTGCAGCA
>CAXGXL010000439.1:0-4030 GCA_964013555.1 uncultured bacterium | reverse complement strand
GCGGATTTGGCTTTTACGGCCTCTTTACATGATCTCGATTGGACTGGAGCAGGGAGCCTTCGAGAGACTATTTTGGTTATCTTGAATATTTATGGCCGTGATCCCAAGGGAGAATGGCGCACCTGCCTTATAGCGGACTTGAATCGTCCCGGTGGCTTGCCGGCTTCTCAGCTTGTCTCTGTAGCGGGCGCCTATGAAAGACTAGCTGGTGTTGGAGATGGCTTGGGCAATAGCTATCGCCCAGAGCAAGCCTTGAAGCGCATTCAAGCAGAGGTGGGAAAGCGCTTTAGTTTGTCTGCGGTTAAGCTGCTTATCAATGTGCTGGGGCTCTTTCCTGTGGGGAGTTTAGTGGAACTCTCGACTGGCCACTTGGCAGTAGTTATTGATTTTCCTAATGATCATCGAGCTTTGATGCGCCCCATTGTTCGTTTGATTCGGATGCCCAGTGGGCTAGAGACAGAGGAATTGATGGATTTAGAAGCCCACGATACTGTCCGGATCGTAAAGTGCTTAGACCCCGCGCGGTATAACCTAAACGTTACGCCATTTTTTATCGAACCTGAGCAGCGAGCGGCATTTTTGGAGTCTCTTCAATTCGAGGATGGTGGTAACTGATAGGGATTTTTCTATTCAGATCCCGGTTATTCGTATGCCTGTGCCTGGACTCTTGTATTTGATGTTCATGTGGATCAAGATTGGCGTTAGCGACTCAAGTGCAACCGAGTTGGCCAAGACTCCGGCATCTAGGCCTCTGGTACCGAGGTCGGATACGAGTTGAATAACCAGTTCCCTGGCTGGTTTATCGTCACTGCAAATCAACACATCACAATCGATGGGATGGTCCAAATTAGAAAGGTGCGTGGCACTGAGATGATGAATGCCTGCTACTAATTTGGTTTCTTCTCCTAGAATCTCTTTTGCTTCCAATGCCGCAGAACGCCCCTCTGGCAAATGTACCCTACGCACTTTCGGTGGTTTGAGAGGAACCGTGATGTCTACCACGATCTGGTTGTCACTCAGGTGCTCTTTAACGAATTGATAAGTGGTTCTATGAGCGGCATACGGTACACTGACAACGACAACCTCTGAATTTCGGATGGCGAAAGGGTTGCTACCACCCTTAATCGTTTTTCCACAACGTTGACTTAGTTCTTCAGCCTTCTTGTACCCGCGTACCTCATCTCGTGAGCCGATAACTACCTGGTGCCCCGCTTGAGCCCATCGGAGCGCCAGACCTGAGCCTTCATTTCCTGTTCCGCCAACTAGACCAATCTGCATCGGACACCTCAACTCTATTTAGAAGTGAAACGTGTTCTAATTGCAATCTATAGAGGTAATTGCGAGGGTTGCCAAGCATTAAATCCAGGGCTATGAGCAAGTAAGGAGGCGGCTAGTTCTATGAGGGATAAGACAAGCGAGCATACATGGAATATTGAGTGTGCAAATAGACTTTCAATCATGGCGATTGAGGGAATTCCCATTATAGAACCAGGAGATGAACTGGGAAAAATCCTATCTAGAACTCTCCGAACGTCTAAGCACGGTTTAGTGGAAGGTGATATCCTCGCTGTTGCGTCCAAGCTATTTTCCCGGGCTGAGAACCAATTTGTATCTCTTGAGAGTGTGCGAATTTCTCCTCGTGCCTATGCGCTTTCAAAGGAAGTGCATAAGGACCCCCGATTGGTTCAGCTTATCTTGGATGAGAGCATACAGGTTTCCAGAAAGCGGCCAGGAGTTTTAATCACACGTCATCGCTTAGGACATGTTTCCGCAAATGCCGGAATTGATTCTAGTAACGTATCTCAGGAGCAAGAGGGGAATAGCCGCGTTTTATTGTTGCCTTCTAACCCAAATTTGAGTGCCAAAAAGCTGCGCCTATTTCTTGAAAAAGAATATGCTGTTAAAATTGGTGTAGTGGTAACCGATTCTTTGGGGAGGCCGTTTCGATTTGGTACAGTCGGGCATGCCTTGGGGTGCTCGGGTTTGCCGGCCTTGTGGGAGCAAAGGGGAGATTTCGACCTCTTTGGTCGAGCTTTAGAGCATACTGTAACCGCTCTTGCTGACCAAGTTGCGGGAGCAGCAGATCTGGTGCTGGGGCAAGGAAGCGAAGGTCGTGGTGCTGCAATCATTAGAGGTTTACGATTTCCGCGAGTGGAAGAAGGGGCTGAGCAATTGCACCGGCCAAGAGACAAGGATTTATACATTTAATGTCTGGTAGAAACTCATCTCGTTTTCACTCTGTGGTAGTTCTTTCGGGCGGTGTGGGCGGTGCCAAGTTTTGTGAAGGCTTGGCGGGTTCTCTTTTGGCTGATGAGTTAACGATTGTAGTTAATACTGGTGATGATTTCGAACACTGGGGGCTTTGGATTTGTCCCGACCTTGATACAGTGATGTACACTCTTTCGGGGCGTTCGAATTTATCACAAGGATGGGGTGTTCAAAACGAGACGTTCGCAACGATGAGGATAATGAAGGAATTTGGCGCCGAGTCTTGGTTTCAACTAGGCGATAAAGATCTGGCTACTCATATCTTTCGTAGTCTGCAAATGAAGCGAGGAGATAGTCTCACTAGTATCACTCGTTCAATGAACAAGGCCTTGGGAGTTCATTGCAGCGTACTACCGATGTGCAACGCCCCCCGTCAAACGAAGGTGCGGACCGAGTCTGGTCAGCTTCTTGATTTTCAACAATGGTTTGTAGGTAGCCGTGCGAAACCACAAATCGCTGAGGTTATTTTTGAGGGCGAATCCAGTCCTAGTTCCGAAGTCTTGAAGTCTCTTGCAAATGCAGACCTTATCTTGATTTCTCCTTCAAACCCGTATGTTTCTATAGACCCGATTCTATCACTTTCTGGAATTAGAGATCTTCTGGAAACCAAATTGGTGGTGGCAATTAGTCCCATCGTAAGTGGTCGCGCCATCAAGGGACCTTTAGGCGAAATGATTCCGGATTTGACGGGGCATCCGCCATCAGCTCATATTGTTAGAAGACATTACGGTGCCCTCTTGGATGCCTTTGTTGTGCAAAAGGGAGATGAATATGGGACCGAGGGAATTCCTCTTTTAGCAACGAATACAATCATGGGAGACACCGTTGACCGAGTTCGCTTTGCAAGAGAAGTGTTGAGCTTTGCGAGTGATTTGTGATGCGTGAGCAGCGCCAAGAGAAACTATGGGCCATTGTTCCTCTTAAGAGTTTTGCGCAGGGGAAATCCCGTTTGTCGAAGGGAGCGTGTCAAGCTGAGAGAGAAGCATTCAATTTGCACTGCGCTAGTCATGTATTAGGAGTGATTCAGAATTGTTCTGCGGTGGATGAAGTGTTGATTGCGACTAACGATGACTTTGTTATGAACTGGTCTTCAGGACACGCACTGCATTGTATCCGCGACCGGGAAGAATCGTCGCTAAATGATACGCTGAATCAATCTCTTGCTTTTGCGGAATTGAATGGGGCAGGTACTGCTATTATTTTGTTTGCAGATTTGCCTTTTTTGGATGTAGCATCTTTGGGAGTTCTCGTTGATTTATTGGAACACTCAGATTGTGTATTGGCTCCAGATCGGCGCAGCGAAGGAACAAATGCATTAGGTATTCGTTTTCCCGGAAAATTAGACCTTCATTTTGAGGAGCCGACGAGCTTCAAAAGGCATCGCGAGGCTTGTGTTCGAGCTCAGCTTTCGACTCGAATTGTTGAACGGTTTGATTTGGGCTTTGATGTCGATTTGCCTGTGGATTTTGAGGAATTTAAGTCGTTGAGCGGCTGGACGGCGCCTGCTTCAAAGAGCGTTTCATAGAGTGATTGAATTCATAAGATATGGACTTATCGTCGGCTAGTTCCCGATAGGAACCAAATATGTTGGTTTTCTCGTCCATTGAATTGAGTGGCTCAGCTAGTGTTTCTTTCTCTTGTTCTTTGGGATCTATAAATTGGGGAAATTCTTTTACTTTACCGTAGGTGGTAGTACGTTGGACAGGAATACGCCCAGCGTCTCGGATAAGATGCCGCAGAGTTGCTGGATTGACACGTTGTC
>CAXGXL010000438.1:0-4034 GCA_964013555.1 uncultured bacterium | reverse complement strand
GTTGGCGAAAATATGGCTGTAGCAGGCCACGATTTTGGTTTGCATGGGTCTAATTGCCGCGCAGGAGTAATATTCTGCTCTATGTGTGGCAAGTTGTAAGAGGAAATGAGTATGAACATCCGACCAATCTCGCGGGGAAATTTTTCCAGTGATATGCTTGGCTCTTCCTATGGGCAGCCACCGGCTCGTACCAGAGATACATTCGGTAAGAGAGTTTCGGGCAACACGCATACACATCAGGTGGAGCCGTTCACCGATACACCTCTCATTGATTCCTATATGCGTAACGTACAATCAGCTGACACTCCTCCCTGCAAGAAAGTAACCCTAGCTCTAGCTTCCCCAATCGTCCTTCCATTTATGGCAATCATGGACGCCGTTCTTTGGCCCGTTACCAAATGTTCTCAGCTAAGAGCATGGTTAGCTTCTAAGTTTTCGGGGTAGGCAGCGTTGTTGCTTCTCTTGGCCTAGTGTGGCTCTGTCTTGGGAAGCGAGAGGTAAGCTGAAAATCCGAAGATGCAGTCCATATGCCGCGGGAAGCATGTCATTTGGGTAATGTTCATTACTTTAAGATTCTGATTTTATTGCGGTTTTGATCTCATAAGAGGCGTGCTTAACTGAGAATGTCTGGAGTTGAATTTGAGCACGCAACAGCTTAACGCTCAGGCCGATACTAGAGTTATACGAGTATTTTCGCCAGTCTCGTGAGATGCGCCGTGATACAAGTCGTAGCTAGAAGAGAGTCTTTTGAGAGCCAATCAGGAGACGATTCGAGCCCGTTACCAGAAATTCCACTCCCTACTTTGTCTAGCCCAGTGATTGAACATTCTTTTGGGGGCGCTTCTGATGAGTCGCCTAGTGTGTCGGTCTCGGGCGGAGAATCTCATGTTTCGAACGGTTTAATTGCAAGCCCTTCAAGTCTTGTTGATACGCTGGTTGTAGAAAACGGCGACATGAGATGCACCACGGATATCTTGAGTTCTCCGCGCCTTACGGATTTGCCGGACATTGGTGGTTCTCCCGTACCGCGTTGTTCGCCCGAACCAACATCTGGGTTAGGGGTATTGCTTCAACCAACCAATGCTTCTGCTTTAGGTCTTGATAATCCCTTGCCTCCTCTTTCGGCGTCAGATTCAGGCGGTTCAGTGCAACCAGCTGCTACGGCTTCAAGTTCTGAAAGTCTGCAGCCTTTTGTTACGGTCAGCACTTCTTCAACCGTAGGGGAAGAGCAGTCGAGTGAGGTAAGCCAGACATCGAGTTCTGCTTCGAAGTTAGCTCGAGGGCTTATGGGGTGGCCAGAAGGCCAGCCACTAGAGAGGGGAATCCAGTGGAAAAGCAAGGATCCTGCAGGAGTGCGGGAGACCTGGTGGCCAATGGCCCCGTGGGGTTTGCCAGGAATGGGAAATCGTTGGCACAACTTGTGGGCCCGGGGTGGACCTTGCTCAAAATTTGATGAGTTTACCGGCAATAAATCTCAAGCATATCAATACGAACATTTGCGACGGACTCCTTTGGATATTGTTGATGCCATAAAGCACAAGATAGGCGTCGAAGGTATCGATCGGATTGACGGAATGAATGCGGGTCACTGCAATCAAGTGGCTGGATGCTCAAGTCTTTTTAAGACACCGACCAAACCTGTCACTCGAGAGAATCAGTTAAAGAAAAAGTCTCATTTCTTAGGGTTTTTCGGCGGGAATACCGTTGAATTTTCACCTCGGGACATTAAGGGATTAATGGCTATTTGTTTTGATGACTTGGTCAAGTCCCAAGCAACAGATGGACAATTTGGGTTCACGTACGAGGGATTTCGTTATTTTGATCCACCCCAGGATGTTCCACCGGAAACCTACAACGACCCCAAGCACCCTATGTATCGTGGTTGGAATGATCCCAATAATCCCTACCCACATCGAGTCATTGAGACTGTAATCAAAAAATGGATGGTCAAAGAACATCGTAAGATTATTGCCGAGCGAAAGCCAGGGGCGGAGTTAGATAACTTTTGTTACGATGGATGTGAGCTACGTCAGGTTCGAGAACAGCCGGAGAATACCGATGTGGAATTAATTCCAAAAGGCGGAACTGTTCGGTACTACGAAATTTCCTTGCTGCGTCAAAATGTCAGTAATGAAGATAGGAAACTAAAGTGCTGGGTCCATACAAGTGATGAGGGCGAGGTGTCTAGCAATTGGATAAGAAGTTCGCCCTCTGGTTTGTTTGGAGGGGTTCTCTCGTCTTCTCTTGACGAAACGCCGACCTTTTATTGGGTAGCGCACCTCAAACCCGATATAGCCATGGGCGCACCTTGGACAGGTTTTGCTGAATCTACGAATCCTGAGATTGATATGTTTGAGGTGTGGAAACTCTACATGGATTCCACGGTTGGGAGTCAAAAAAGGATCGAGCTAGAGCGAGATTGGCCCGAGCGGATCAAGGCTCATCGTGAACTCGTTATTCAAAAACGAGAAGAACAAAAACGAAGAGAAGCTGAAGCTAAAGAGCAATAGCTAGGTGGTGATGGGCAGCACTTGCCGACTCGTATATGCCTTCGGTTCTTCATTCTTGTAGCTTGAATCAAGCTCTTTTAGGACTCTAAAGACGTGAGCGGCCCTTGGGTAACTTCACTTGAAGTGGTGCAGGAGGAGTTGACAAAATTTGTTTTCCTTCTCATTGTTTCTAGATGAGAGGCTATTTTAAAACCGTGGTAGCAGTAGTCTTTGTGACAGCTTGTGCGACTGTGCCGCATGGAGAGTCGACTATGTTGAAGCATCATAGTGCAGGAGGATTCAAAAACCCGTACGCAGACGATGGTAAGAAGTCATTTTGGGATATGCTGCGCTGGAAGGTTTTCGGAGAAGGTGCTCGTGGTAGTGACGCAGAGCGAAAGGGGGTTTCGAGGGCTCCACTTGACGTACACGCATTGAGAAATCCAGGCAAGGCTCCACAAGTTACTTGGATAGGTCACTCGACTACCCTAGTGCAAATGGGTGGTCGTACTATTCTTACTGATCCTATCTTCTCTCTTCGTTGCTCTCCGGTAGGTTTTGCCGGCCCAAAGCGCTACCAAAAACCAGCGTTGACCATAGAGGATTTGCCTCAAGTGGATATCGCGGTAATTTCTCACAATCACTACGACCATTTAGATAAGCCCTCCGTCGAAGCTCTGGGGGACGAGGTCCATTGGGTCGTTCCGCTGGGGCTTAAGCAGTGGTTTGCCTCTTTGGGAATCACGCGGGTGACCGAGCTTGATTGGTGGGGGCAATTGATTCACGACGACATTCGTGTTGTGGCCACGCCGGCTCAACATTGGTCAGCTCGAGGTATTGGGGATCGATTTGAAACCTTATGGGCTTCGTGGCTGATCGAAGTCGACGGTACTAAGTTTTGGTTTGGCGGCGATACAGGGTACAACCCCATTCAATTCAAAGAAATCGGTGCGAAGTTTGGGCCTATTGACTTGGCGGCTATTCCCATTGGGGCCTACGAGCCAAGATGGTTTATGAAGACTATGCACGTCAACCCTTCTGAAGCTCTAGATATTCATCGTGATATAGGTGCTCAGTGGTCGTTCGGAATTCATTGGGGTACCTTTCAGTTAACGGATGAGGCTCCCTTAGAGCCGAAAGAAGAGTTATTGAAAGCACGAGCGCAGCGGGGGCTTACCGAAGATGATTTTACAACACTCGCCATTGGCGAGACCTTTGTGGTTCAAGCCGCAAGAGAGTTTGAAGCAACTGAGGTACTGCAAGATTGATTACCTTAAGTTCGCAAGGCTATAGAAGAGTTCCTACTAACCTCTCTTAGTTGCTCTAAGGAGGATTGCGTCCCCCTCACTTCTTCTTGTTTTCGTAGCTGGTGGATATGGGGGAGCCCTGATTTCCTTTAACTCCTGCTACGAACGATCTCAATAATGATCGCGTGGCATACAAGCACCCTTGTTGCAGGAGAAAACTTTGTTCTTTAAGTTATTAATATTAAAAGGTTTTTGTCTTGTTCCTATTTGGCTTTAGGCTCAAAGGTAGGAAAGGTAT
>CAXGXL010000437.1:0-4061 GCA_964013555.1 uncultured bacterium | reverse complement strand
GGGATAGGAATCCATTGAAAAGAAGGCTCAACAAGAATGAAGGGAAAATAGCCTCATGGGGGCTACTTTTATCTAAACTTCTCTTTGAATTTGGTACAGGATTTTTTCTTGTCTTGAGCAAGGGGGGCCAATATTTTTTTGCAGGTAGATTCACATTTTATCGGAGTGTATGAAGTCACCAAAGCTTCAAGAGCTGCAGCTGTGTCGGTCGCTTTCCAGGCGGCAGCCCTAGCCTTTCGATTTCCCTTTCCCGTTGAAGGTAACTGAGTTTTCTTGAAGCTATCTTTAAACGTCACACAATCAGCTGTCGACTTCCATTGGGCTATTGGTTGTTTATTAAGCTTGTTCCAAATGTTGCAAACTGTTTTTCCGCTCGCACCGCACGCCCAAGCTTTCACCAGAACAGGAGCTGTATATGTTTGCAACATAGGGTCTGCATGCGCATTGCCTGAAAAGAAAAGAAGAGTAGAAAAAACTGCTACTAAAGATAAAACCGATTTTGTGTATTGCATAATATAGGACTCCCGTATTGGTTTGTTTGGGGTAAAAAAGTCATTATCGGACCGATACCTACTTAGGCCGGCTGTCTAAACTAGAATTTCCGACACTGCAACGGTTGATTTTTATTCTATCAGAAAAGCCGAGCAGGTTCTTGGAATATGCTCGTGAAAAACCAAAAAGATCATAATGAACTCTACTGTGGGGAACAATCAACGATTGCTCTCGATGATGCTAAAATGACTCGGGGTTTCTGGGGGAGTGGTGTTGAACGTCGGCAAGGTTGGTTGATGCTACCTGGCAACTTTGTAATGATAAAGAATGGCACTCCGGATGTATTCAATACGACTCATGGTGGCTGTGGGATTCACGATGACCTCATCGGATGCTCTTGCGGGTAGCGAGGCTTTTTTGGAGTGCAATCAAAAGTTTGTTCGGGCTCTGGCCTTAAAAGGGCAGCCGATAAGGGAGTCAGAAATAGAGAGCCACTGTTATGATATTTGCTACACCGGCCTTGGCGCTTATTGGATAGGAGGATCAGATCTTAGCTGTGCTGAGGGATGCAAAAAAAAGGGTTTAAAAGCCGAGTACTGCTGTAGTCAAGGGATTCACCTGGTTAAGAATACCTTGGATAAAGCAACCTTCAAGAAATCAAGCGTGGCCGTCATTAAGGCACATAAAGGGAACTTTTTGTTTGAAGACTGGAGCAATCCTCCTGTGAAAATTAAATCTGGTGTGTCCGATAAGAATATAAAAACGGGTTTTATTCAGTGGAGCAATAAAGAAAAAGCGAAGTGCGGTACCACCAAATGGCGATTGGTTGTTCGGGTCAAGACCTTAACTCCGAAGAGTCGAAGCGAAAAAATCTGGGAGATTGTTAACGCTGTTCTGGCCTGGGACGCAAAACAGATTCGTGGAAAGATGGAGGTCCCCGGGGCAGAGCGAAGTGATAGCCTCATTTTTCAGTATTGCGCGGAAGAGGGGGCTGGGTTGAGCGAATTGGTGGCGCGATTCAAGAGCGTTTTGGCACCTTTTGAGGACGATCTGGATACGAACTTACCTCCATTTTTGTCGGTCGATAAATATGTGGGGTTTGCTGACTACGAAGGAATTCCGTCTCATTCCCATGGAGCCATTCTCTGTGACTACACGGCGTCATTTTTGGCCGCTAACTTTAGGGATACTGGAGGTAGCAAAACGCTACTTGGCTTTTTGAAAAGCAAAGGCTATGGCGAGGGAGGAAAAGTGATCTTGCCGGAGTGTTATCCCCAAAGTGATGATGAATTTTTAGAGAAGTGCCGGGCTGGTACTATTTGCGATTCTCTTAAATTGTTTTGTCGCTAGAGGTGGATGGTAGTCTTCTTGAGGCAATCGCTACTAACTACCATTGCAGTCTCGGTTAACTTACGGGTCATGAGAAATGCGGGTAAACCTCACGCTCAAATAACTCTTGAAGCTCATCATCCAGGCGGCTGACCGCATCGCCGATATCGGCCCGAATGGGGATTTGATAGGATGCGGTACGGGGACCAACCGAGGGCATCCAGGCGGTGTGCAGCGAGAATGGGATATCTAAAATAGTATGTCCCAACCGGGCAACGGGGCCTTGGGAGAGGTTCGCGGCGTCGAATACCCATAGCTCGTCACCGGAGGAATCCGGAGTTTGGGTGTCATCGCTACACACCCAAACTACCACGTAACCATCGGTGTCATTGCTAGAGTTTTGCCGAGGAACGAATTGCGGTGAGAGTGGAAGGCGCCCATCGGGAAATAAGTAGCGGTCCTGAATTTCGAGGGTGGGGTGATAGACGCGACACAGGGTTCCCGGTCGGGTATCGCGCGGCATGTCCTCAATGGCGGTACGTCGGTAGGGATAGTCGGCGTAGAGTTCGTCGAGCTCGGCTAGCCGAAGCTCCTCGCTGAAACCTAGGCTGAGCCAAAATACGTTTTCGTATTTGGCCTGCACGTCCATCTCTTTGTGGGTGTAGAGGGCGGCGGTGCTCATCATGCATTCGTCATCGAAGAGCAATTTAGAATCTTGGACCGAGGCGGAATCAATATCTAATACGTAACGCCCAAGGGCGCATACGTCGGTGCCGCTGGCAAAAAATCCAACCATATCCGGGCGTATGGGCTCGTGGGTAATCGAATTGACATCATCTGCTTTGATGAATTCAGAGGAGTCGGTCGCACAATTATGTGACATGTAAATGGTAATTTGGCCGGGGGAGTTGTCGTAGTCCACGAGGTAGTGGGTGCACTCCCTGGGAACCGTGATGCGATGACAAACCAGTTCGGTAGCCTCTGGGTTGATACCGGCCCGCGGGACGATCCACACGGTGGTATCAGATTCTTGGGCTCGAGTGACGTCCAAGCCGAGTGCCGCTTCCCACTCCATTTGCAAAGACACGTCCACAATGACGACGTAGTCACGGGTAATCGCCACCTGGTGACCCGATTGCATAATTGCAACGTTGTTTCCATCGGAGTCTACCAGGTTCCACGATTGGAGCTCGTTAGCGCCGTCCCAGCACAGAAGTCGAGTAAAGGGCTGCAACACGGCTGCCCCCATTCCGAAATTAATCGAATAAATTTCGCCGGTGTGCGGCTCTCTAACGGGATGGGCCGATGTCAAAATCAATGGGAAGGGCCAAGGGCGAAGGCGGTTTATCCAGCTTGGTACAAGACTGGTCCACTCTTGAAACGCCCCCATCGGTGTAATTGGCTCAAGGGATTCGGTGTCGATTTCCCAAGGGCGCCCTCCGTCGTAAGTAAGGAGGAGCCGGTTTTCATCGAAGACTACTAAATTGGTGTTAAGGGGGTTGCGGGCGCCGAGGGTGGTGGATACGCGAGCCATCCCTCTTGGGGTAAAGCCCGCATCGGTGCCCTGAGTTGCGCGGTCGGCATAATAGCAGGGGGTGCGAATATGCCGGCGAAAAAGGCCTATTGAGTCGGGCTTAAAGTCGAGCCGCATGACCATGCCATCCCCGAGAAATTGCGGGGAGTTGTCTTCCATTGGGTGAGGGTAGGTGACGAAAGCATGGCCGATCATATCAGGGGGGAGGGTTCCGCTTAGCAGTTGCAAATCGATATTGAGCTCGGTTTGGTTTGCGGTTGTCAACGAGGTTGGCCACCTATTGGGTAGGGTAGGCCCGGTATTGGCAAGCACCGGATCTGGAGTTGGCGAGTTGGTGGGGGCACTTGAATCTACCCAATTGCTATCAGCGTTGGATTCCCTTGGCCCAGTTGATTCGTTAAGTGCTTTTGGCTCGGTGGAGCAGCCCCAATAGCCAAGCGGGAGACTGTAGGCGGTTGCCTTAAAGAATTTTCGTCGAGTCCATTTTGCCATTAATCCCCCTTCAATATCTACCAAACGGTAGCTTTTAGCGTTGCGAAACTGATTTGTCTAGGGCTTTGAGTGTTGAGGGCACTACGCCAATAAAACGGAAGCTCTAGGGGCAGAGCGCGATTGGTAAAAGTGGGGGCAAGGCCTGAGTTTAGAGCCAACGCTTTGGTAGGAGATAGGGAAAATATGTAATTAAACTAGCGTGTTAAAAATTGCT
>CAXGXL010000436.1:0-4061 GCA_964013555.1 uncultured bacterium | reverse complement strand
AATTGTAATCGCACCACGCAAGTTTATAGAGCGCAAAAGAGAAAATTCGAGGTTTTTTCGTTTTTGCAGCAGCTCGGTAAGCCTTGATAGCCTGATTCAACTTACCTGCCCCGCTGTTAAAGAAGTGTTCCCCCAATTGAAGCCAAGCATCGGGAGTAAAGGTCGATTTAGGAAACTGTTTAATAAGTTTCCAAAAGAGCTTTATGCCCCGTTTCTTAGACCCGGAATCGTAATAAGAACTCCCCAAGTTGTAATAGACCTCGTCCTTACGCTGATATTTAGGGTACTGCTTTAGAATCTTATTGTAGAGCTTTAAAGCTTCGCGTTTATACAAATCGCTCTGAGCATATTCCGCAGTAGCGGTCAATTTGGGCTCCTTACCCCTTTGACCAGCCTTACTCCATGCTTCTAGAGCTTTGTCCCACTCCTGCATGGACCGTAGATAAAGATAGCGTGACTTTTGCCAGTACTTTTCGGCCAGACGAAAAATCAACTCGGCCTTTTGGGGGCCAGTCACTTTCGGAAGAATCTTCTTCAATTTGGCAATCGACTCGTCTCGTTTGACATCTGCACGAGCATCCATGTCCATTGCGGCAGGCGTTGAACTGAATTGGGCAGGTGCTTTTTCATCTTCAGTGGAACTATCAGCTTGCTTTGCTTGACGCTTTGTAGCTGCATTACTCTCGCCCATATCAGCGGTAGTAAAAACGCAGGTGACAAAACCAATCGCAACAATTCGTGAAAAAAAATGTTTAGCTCTCATTGTACCTTCTTGTAACTATTGGGGCACCAAGCTTCCACCTTCAAACCCGCTGGCTATCAAAACACCAAGGTGAGGAGTTGAATAACTTTGGAAATCCCGCCTTAACTCGACCTATTCGCACTCGCTTCGAATCGAATGATGAAAATAGCCTAGCTCACCCTTCCAATACTCCCCATCGAAGCCCCAATGCTGCCATTGGTCATTCGGAATATCGGGTCTCGGCAATCTACGTCGACGCCCTTTAAGAATCTCTCGGCCTTGGGCCAGCCACTCAGCTTCAGCATCGGTAACTTCAAAATCAAGTAGCTCCACTTGACTCTGAAAATTCTGCAACATTGCCATTCGATTCACCAGCTGCCGTTTCACCCACACACCTACAACGGGCTCAAGGCCCTCGAGCTGCTGTTGGATGATAGCAGACAAATCTTCTGCCAGGCGGGTACCACGCCACATGGGATTCTCCTTCACCTCGCGGCCTTCCCACTTTATGTGCTCGAGCAAGAAATGGTAATCGCGAAATCTCTTAGAGCGACGAGTTTCTCGCGCCAATTCAAGAGAGAATTTTGAATTACCACCTTCCGCGACATCTCGATAGATTTCAACCGGGTTCCTATCCTGCTCAAGATACGCTTTTAACGAAGCCAGCATTGGCTCATAAGTCCCCTTATAGGTCTTAACGGCCCGCTTAACTCGGTCCCACTGACAATTCACAAAATAGGTGGTTCCCTGAATGACATAAGCTTCGGGAATGTGTCGTTTGGCAAAATACGGAGCGGTTATACTGTGCAGCTCTCCCAATGCTTTCCCGTATGCACTTTGCTTATAATAACTCCACGCACTCTCGTACATCGCAGTAAACCAATGCCTGGAAAACCGCGGAACGGACGCATAGTAGTCTGCGGACTCCGCATAACGGCCCAGGCCGTAAGCCGCACGACCAGCTGCGACTTGAGCAAGTCCTCGAACATCGAGAAGATCTTGAGAAGGACTGTCAGCAGGAACAATATCCATCACCGCCTTAAAGTGGGGCAGAGCATCTTCGGCCTTGCCGGTTCGGATATCTAGGATCCCAAGCAGGTATCTGGCCTTGGCGTGGAAGCTGCTCTCAGGTGCGACGTATTCCAGAAAAGCGCGGGCGTCTTGGTTTTTTCCCTGAGTGAAAGAGAGCTGGCCAATCATATAGTTGACCCGCGCAATTTCCTCTGGTCCCAAGTTCACGAATCCTTCTGGATCTAGGTTTTCATTCACCAAGCTGGGTACCAAAACCCAATCGTGAAGGGCTTCCTGAATCTTTAAGAGTCCCTCAACCGCATTCAAATAATACCGATTGGTTCGACCGACCTTAAAGATGTCTGTGTAATAAAAGAGAGCAGGAATATAGAGCTCCCGCTTGAAGAGAGTCTCCGCCAGATAAATTTCCGCTTTATCACGATTATCGGGATTCGGGTCATTCTGCAAAACATCGTAGAATGCAAAAGCCGCATCGGAGTAGCTCTTAGACTTATAAAGTCGAAGTGCTTCATCCATCGTTTCTGCAGCTCCGGTGGATGCCGTTGTCATTACCAATGCCCCTGCGATGAAGAGCACGACTAAACTTTTCGAAGAAACAAATTTATTAATCCGCATTACTTCCACTTTCTTAGAACAAGAAGCTTACGCCAGAAGAAAACATAAGGTTGTTACGAATATCTGTAGAGGTCTCACCATCGCTAATATCCCGATCGGAATAAACGATGTCTCGCAACTCAAAACGAATGCCCATGAAGTCACTGAAAAAGAAACGTAAGCCTCCACCAATATTGCCCGTTACTTTCCAAACGTCTGTGAAATCGGCTTGTTCTCTTAGACCCCGCCCAACATCAAATTCCTCGCTACAACCGTCTTGATTGGTAGGAAAACAAGATTGAAGCGTGCGAGCAACCCCCACACCGGCGAGTACGTAGAGGTCGTAATCGAGTAAAATATCATAGAAGGAGAGTTTCCCATACAATGCCGAAAATTGCATATTGAGTGAACCAGCGTAGGTTAAAACCTTAAGGTCCACCTTTTGCGGTGCAAGATTTTCGTAAGTAAACACCTCGTATACCAAGTCGGAATAAAACGCCTCAAGCACGTAAGGAATTGTTGTATTCAACTCCAAGGCAAAATTCTCCCGCAAGTGCATCGCAGCTGAGACCCCCATGCCTAGATAGCCTACAAATTTGGGATTTACTTTCGTAGTGAGAAAAACGTCTATTTCAAATTTCTCACTCTTAGAAAAGCTACGCTCCTGAACAACGTAAATAGACTCATCTTCAGCTACAGCTGCCCGCTGGAGTTGATCACGAGCCTCAGGTGCCAAGGGATCTTGGGCTAAAGCAGTCGAGCCGAAAAAGAGCAGTGCTCCGATACATATTAAATTCGTTCGTTTTCGCATAATGAATTCCTCGAACTAGAATACGATGAAATTTGCGCCAATGTGGCCGAGCCAATGAGCAGAGGTATATCCTTCGGGAACATCTCGAAACGGAAATTCGTCCCTGAAGAAAACACCCCTAAATTCAGTCCTTAGGGCAAACCACGAAGCGAAATAAACTTTTAAGCCCACGCCAAAAGTCCCGTGGAACTTCAGATCCTCAAAAAGACCGCCGTCCATCGCTCCTTGATTGGTTATATTAGCAGGTAAACCGTCTGGGCTGGGTGTACTCGAATCAATAACCGCTTCACGAGTACCGTTTACGCCCGCGCCTAGGAGGACGTAAAAGTCCGTACTAACATCGGCTTCACTAACGACGTTTATTTTACCGTAAAGCGGAGACCACAAAGCGTAAACATCAAGCGAGCCAGTAATTTGCTTAAAATCCGGAACATTGGGCGTCGCATTGCAGCTCGCCTCCGTGCCGTCACGCTGACATATGGTCACCTTATTTCCGATGATTCCCGCCTGATCCGTGACAATAGTCGTTAGGGCACCATGAAGGTAGCCAAAGCTAACGCCGACTCCCAAAGACTTCATAAACGAGTAATTGAAATCGAGCATCCCACCGAAATGCTTGGAATATTTATCAATCATACTGGTCGAGAAAAGCAATCCAACTTCTCCGCGACCTTCCGGTGGATAGGCGATATCCATAATCAAGGGCGTACCTTCAAAGTCAGAATCACCAAAGGGATCCTCAACATATTCTGGTCCGGCTGCTTGAGCATTCGTTGTCATGAGGACAACAGCAAAAACCAACAACGCTCGGCGCACAGTCACTCCTGCTTTCTATTTTGTATTAACTCTTTTCACGGGCTGAAAAGAGATTTCCCTGCTTTT
>CAXGXL010000435.1:0-4064 GCA_964013555.1 uncultured bacterium | reverse complement strand
ACACCCACGATCATACAATGGTAGTCGCCAGACACAAGAAATCGTATTTCTACTCCGTCCTTTGTTCGTCGAGATTGAGCCTGTCGACGCCCTAATGGCGCCATTTTAAAAGATGAACCCAGCATTGTTTTCGCCTTCAGTCCAAACGTGGCCCCTGCCCCTGGCACACCCTGCTTTAAGCCAAGTGCCTTCCCTGAAGAAGCTGGCTCCCCGACAGCATCAGCATCGAATTTTCGCTCTTGTGAGCCGAGCTCTCTAACTGCAATACTCTCTCTTTGTTCAGCGGCCTCTCGGGTAATTTTCTTGGGCCCTACATTTGAAGACGTCCTCGGCCTCGGCTCTCTTTTTTTAGCCTTCCGCACTTGCGCTTGGGGCAACGACTCGGGCGCACCAATCTGCTCCCCGCGCTCTTGTGAGCTACCTTCTTTCGCAACTTTTTCGGGTACTAGTTTTTTCTCAACCACCGCAGGATGATTAACGGACCGCTCCGCGGAAAAATCCATTTTCTTTTTTGGAATTGAGTCCTCCATTGCAGTATCGCGCGACAATAAGCTCTCTTGCAAAACGGCCTCATCGAGGGGGCTTGAATCACCCCATTTATCAGAAACCGTAATCGCCACAATCCCGATGGTTGCGATTGCGAGAGAAGGAAGGGCTACAACATTCAACCAGCGTCCAAAAAAAGGCTTCCTTGCCCCTTCTTGCATCACCTCTTCTAATTCAAGCTTCGCTACAAGGCGGTGCGCAAAATGTGCAGGGGGGTCCGCCAGCAGAAATTCTTCTCGGCCCTTCTTGAGAAAAACCAAACGCTCCTGAGCCTCTTGAGAGCCCGCAAGAATACGCTCAACTTCACGCCGCTTTTCGTCGGAAAGGTCATCCGCTAAATATCGCTCTAACAAGGCATCCGGCAACGGACGTAGCCTCGAGTCACCTGCCATTTCTCACTCCTACAAGAGCGTCATCTATCTCTTTTGTTTTCAAGATGGTCCGGCGTTTATCCACATGCCTTCTAAACTTCTTCAGCCGCTTACCTACTGTTCGCCGAGACACATCCAATGAAGCCGAAATTTCTTCTTGAGTGTAACCATCAAAATAAACAAGTACTCCGACCAGTAAGCACCCAGGCTCTAACCCCTCCGTAAGCATTGCCAATTCGCCCAAAGCCATCGCGCTTCCTTCAGCTCCTCCCTGATCCGTCAAACCATCTCGTGAATCATCGTATTCGAAATGAATTCCGACTCTTGCCCTGCGGCGAAGCCGATCGATCGATAAGTTAGTCGCAATGCGATACAAATATGTGAACACCGAACTTCGACCTTCAAACCTTTTTCGATCGCGCCAAAACTGGCAAAAAGTCTCCTGAAGGAGCTCTCGCGCCTCCTCTTCATTGCCAAGTAACGCGAGGCATCGCCGGTAAAGGGGGTGACCATAGCGTTTATACAGGCTTGATACTTCTCTCCGGTCAATCACAATTCGGAGGGCTATCAGAAAGCCCCTATAATTCCTAGGTTTATCACGGCAAAACCGAAATATCCTTCAAAAAGAAGGCGATATTGAAAAACCACCTTGACGAACGTTTTGGGCACAGGTTAGCGTTGCGTCATCGCTCTGCAATGCCACCAGAGCTCTTACAAACCACGCGTATCGAATAAGCCAGCCCGGTCTGGGCTACACTCAAAGGAGGTCACTACCCGTGCCGCAGATTCTTCCTCTTCGAGATCTTGCTCTAGCCACTCTTGCCCTCTTTATAATTGGCTGTTCAGATTCAACCCCAAGTCCGCAAGAGACGAATCCCCCCCCCCCTTCCAATAGCCCACCACTAGCGAAGATAAGAATCCTTTCGGCTTCAAACGGGCCGCCTCCGTTAACTGTTACGTTAGACGCAACCGAGAGCTCCGACACTGAAGATTCGGGCGCAAGGCTGGTAGCTCGATGGGATTTTGAAAGCGA
The DNA here is from genome assembly GCA_964013555.1 of uncultured bacterium. GTDB lineage: Bacteria > Myxococcota > XYA12-FULL-58-9 > XYA12-FULL-58-9 > JABJBS01 > CAXGXL01. The sequence goes on along the minus strand of CAXGXL010000435.1, from coordinate 2,114 downwards.
CGGTATTTGGGACACCCCTTACTCTGTCCAAAAAACACGCCAGCATTTATTCACCAGTCTAGGGAGCTACCAACCGACCGTCGAAATTAAAGACAAAGGTAGCCTAACGTCGAAGGCTACCCTTTCAAGCACAATCCTTGTAACTGGACTCGAAGAGAGCGAGACCGCTTCCCTGGTAGCTGATCTGGACGCGGATTCCAATCGCGACGGGAGCATTTCAGACCGAGACGACCCAGTAGAAGATATCTGGACCGCGGACGCTGGAGCAGTCTTCGCGTCTAACCTTGATGATGACGACCGTGACGGCGTCCGCGATAGTCTCGATTCTGTACCCAATGGAATTGAAGACCTTGCCGATATGACCCCCCTGATTATTCGGCAAATTGACGGGCTGATGGCCGACCATAGAGTCGTTATTTCAATCGAGCCAGAGCTAGCCCGAAACTATATGCGGGTATTTATGGAAGACGGCTCTGGAAACTTTCCCCTTTTACTTGAAGCCGAAACTCCTAGTGCCGTCCTACCCAACACAATCCTAAGTCAGAGGGATATTCAACTACATTTGGAGGGAATTATCGGACGGTTCGGTTCGTTTGACGGCAATGTCCAAATAACCCTCAGTATAGAAAGGGATGATGGGCCAATAAGCTCCGACACGGTAGCGCTGCGGGGTGCCCCCATTATTTTTCCGCACCACATGCAACCGAGCACCCGCCTTTTTTTGATGCGTATCCCAGAAGACACAACTACAAACGACTCCAATCTCGCGTTTTTTAATGACGTCCAAGACAACCTTCCTCAAAACATAGAACTTTATACCGTCGACGCTCCAACATACGAATACGACCGATGGGTCCAAGACAATATGCAAACGGGATACACTCAACACCCCGGTCCGGATGGTCCCATTAACACCAAAATTCATCTCGAAACAGAACGACGGAATTCCCCGGCTGATCAAAGAGGCTTAATCCCATTTTTGACCGACGAGCTCACCGGACCGAACTTAGGTTATGTCTATCCCCAGGGGTCTAGAAGCTCTCTCAATTACGGGGGTAACCTCGAAGTATCCCCACCGCACAGCGTAAACGGTAGAAACTTTCCCTTTGGCAGGCTCGTGTACGGGGGAGGCTCCGGAGGACTTCTGGAGGGCAATCAATACACGGACCGCATGAACGACAATCAGTTATCCTTGCTCAATGCCCAACAAATCCAAGGCCCCGCTCTCGAAGTTTCATCGGAATGGCTTGCTGTCGGGCACATCGACGAAATTTTCTTGTTCCTCAAAAACAATGCAGAAGGCAATAGCCCCTGGGTTGTCGTATTGGCTTCACCCAGTCTTGCCCGACAAAAACTGCAACAAGCCTATGAGTTAGGCTACGGCCAAACTGTTCTTTTCCAGGGGCGTGGCCAATATGAAACGACGGTCGAGAGTATTTTGTCAAACTCTTACCTTATGGGCTTCAATGAATTAGCACAAACTAGAATCGATTCGATAAGACAAGTTCTCCAAACGAACCTAGGCCTTTCTACCGACGACTTCATCGAAGTACCGGTTCTCTACGAAAATTACGATGGGTCAGGCCTTGCTGTCGCGCTTAATCCTGGCGTTCAGAATTTAGTCGCAGCCGACTCGGTTCTATTTGTCCCTGATCCAGAAGGCCCCATGATTGACGGTGAGGACATATGGAAATCGGCAACTCTAGATGCCCTCGCCCCCCTCGGATACGAAGTGCGCTTTGTTGATGTATTCTACAGCTATCACGTACTGATGGGAGAAGCCCACTGCGGAACCAATTTTGAACGAGAGCCTTCGTCCACCCCATGGTGGGAGGTAGAGGAATAACGCATGCACACTATTGTAACCATAGCCTTACTTTCCTTGGCTACTCCCTCCATAAACCAAACCAATGGCCTTGCCCCTAATGAATTAATTGATTCGATTCATCGCGAAGCCCTAGCTATCAGTCACCGAAATCCAGAAATATTGAAAGCGGTCCATTCGGCCCAAGGGATCCGGCCAAGCCATTACCAGAAAAGACGGCTTCCACGGCCAGAAGTAGCCCGCGAACTGAAAAGAATCCCGAAAGCGGCCCCAGTCTTGATGAGTCTCT